>JAFDJF010000265.1 GCA_019307645.1 Deltaproteobacteria bacterium | reverse complement strand
AACTTTAGATCACTTTAGGCACTTTAGTTCACTTTAGATCACTAGACAGGTCCTATCAACCACGGCAGAGCCTTCTCTCTCTGACCTGGCCCTGAGGACCAGGTTTTTAAATCTCAATAAAGTTGTTTTTCCAAAAAAAGTATAGAGAAATTGAGTTTGTGTGTCAATCGAAGCGAAGTGATAATACTATTGTATCTTTACTTTAACACGTTGGTGGCTTATAATCCCAATCGACAAATGATCCATTTCACGAATAAATAACGGCTCTATCTTACCCGAACACCGATGGCAAAAACTTAAGGTTCACGGCTTAGGGCGCACGGCTCACGGTAAAAAAGAAATTCTCCAATTGATAGTAAAAACTTCCTCTGAAATTGAGATGTAAGGGGATACTGCAATGCTCGATATTGTCAAAGACCGCCTGGACATTGGCTTACTTACAGACAAACCCGAAGTAGCCGAATTCTGGAAAAATGAGCTCAAAGTGCCGCTGGAGAGCGTATTGCCGATTGGACCCGGGCACGACCAGCACCGGTTTAATGTTGACGGATCGATCGTGAAGGTCAATGTGCTACCTGAGCTCGACACCGACACAAAATCAGGTTACGCCGGGATCATCATCGCGCGTCCGGATATCAATCAATCTCAAGAGCTAATCGATCCTGACGGTAATCATGTCAGGCTCGTTCCCCCAGGCACCGGAGGCATAGCTCAACTCGGTATTCGCATGGTTGTTTCCGACCTGGGCCAATCAATAGCCTACTATCGCGATGTACTGGGCTGGAGCGCCGATGAAAAGGGAATCATCCATTGCGGTGCTTCGGTATTACTGCTTGAAGAACGCACCGATGCTCCAACCAATATCGTGCTGCCCGTCAGAGGCTGGACTTATCTCACGGTTCAGATTAGAGACTGCGACGCTGAACTGGCACAGATTGCAGCGGCCGGGGACTTCGTCGCCTCTGAAGCGCTAACCCTGCGCGATGTCGCACGGTTTGCCATGGTTCGAGATCCCGATGGTAATCAGTTGGAGCTGTCGCAGAGAGCATCGCTTACCGGGCCTTTACCCGGAAATCCCGAACAAACGGTCAAGTAACTGTTTAGGTTGCTTAGGCTGTAGGTCCCGCGAAACGCGGATTAATATAGAATTTAACGTCGCTCACGTGGGACTTATATTATTATATTCTTGAAACTGCGTTATTACAGGAAAATAATTTCCAGTTTTTTTCTTTCAGCCTTCAGTCTAAACACCTTCAGCCTGACTACGTGAGTAGTCACGCCACCCGAATATCACCAACAGGTTGTATTATCGAATAAACCTCCTCAGAAGCTCACGTTGAGGGATCGTCTCGTCCACGTCTTCGGGCCATTCTGCCTCACTAAAGTACACCGATCGTGCATGGTGTCGACTCATAATAATAGCGTGAAGTGCCGCCGCGTAGGTGACGAACCAATGCAGATTCCGAATACGGTGCCCGGTAAGCTTTTCATAGGTGGCCGTGATGTCTTCTGCCCGAAGGAAGTCGGGAAGCCCGGGCAAGCCGAGCATTTCCTCTGCAACATACTGAAAAAAAGTGTGCATGTAAATCATCCAGCCGATATCGATCTCCCGCGGTGCGACGCTGGCCATCTCCCAGTCCAGGACGGCAACCGGCTGAAAGCCGTCGTACATCACATTGCCGAGGCGACTATCCCCCCAACTGATGACATCCGGACCCTCCATGTCGGGCCAGTTCGCTTTGAGCCAGGCAATGGAATCTTCTATGACCGGGTGCACCCGCTCACCGCGTACCCAATCGTAGTAGGCCAGCTGTTTGTTGAAGTGGCGGTGTAAGGTGGTTTCACCGGCTGTATTGATCTGCAGGAAATCCACATCGTGATTGTTGATGTCGATGCCATGGATCCCAGCCAGAATGCCTATGGAAGCTTCCTGCAGTTCATGCTGTTCTTCCTGTGACGCTTCGAGCAGCCATCCTTCCATAACGTAGAGCGGAAGATCGAAAGGCACTCTGCCGTTCACTCGTCCCATGATGATAAACTGTGCACCCAGTGCTGACGGATCAGGCTCGTACCAAAGAGTGGGCGGCACAGGAACATCGCTGTGCTCACCAACGAGGCTCATTACTTTGAACTCCATTTCAAGGTTGTAGTCCGGGAACAGGCACACGTCACCCTTGTCGGGTTCGATCCTGGCGACAAGGGGGACTTCTCGTCGTTTGCCTGCCTCAGTCCAGGCAGCATCGAACAGCAGAGTATCACTGGAGACCCCTGATGCTGAAGGGGTGGTGACCTCCCCTATCTGTGGGTCCGCATCGCTGCCTAAAGTTGCCGTCATCCATTGCTGAAGACGCTGGCCTAGTTCATTATGGTCCCGGCTCGAACAAGTGGGCTTATCGTGGAGGCTGCGATCTTCGTTCGTGCTCATGAATTCTCTCCTTGATTTTAATAAGGCGATCGCTACATGGCGCGAATCTCCTCCTTTAGCCATTTTGCCCACTGCTCAATTCCCTGACCTGTCTTACCCGATGTTTCCATAATCTTTATTTTCGGGTTCAGTGCCAACACCCTTTCCTTCATGGCAGCCAGATCAAAATCAGAATAGTCCAGATAGTCGATCTTGTTTACAAGTAAGACATCACACACGGTAAACATGAGGGGGTACTTGAGGGGCTTATCATCACCTTCCGGTACACTCAGGATCATGGCATTCTTTATGGCCCCTGTGTCAAACTCCGCAGGACATACCAGGTTCCCAACATTTTCTATAATAACAAAGTCAGTAGCGTCCAAATCCAGGGCATCCAGTCCCCTTGACACCATGGATGCATCCAGATGGCAGAATCAACCCGTCCTCAACTGGACAGCGTTGATGCCCTGGGCAGCCACCTTTTCCGCATCCACCACAGAGTCGATATCCGCTTCAATCACAGCCATGCGTACTTCGTCCTTGAGTGCTTCGGCTGTTTTAAGAATGAGGGTTGTTTTTCCGGCTCCCGGTGATGACATAAGATTCAGCAGAAAAGTCTTGTTTTTTCGGAGCTTGTCTCTTAACTCATCTGCCAACCGATTTTGCTCGGAAAGGATCCCTTCTTTGACCTGAATGAGTCTTACCTCTTCCACTATAACACCTCCATATTCTCAACGCGATATTCCCTGCCCGATACATAGGCCACTTTTTTCCCTTTGCATTGGGGGCACTCAATTTCTTTCATCTCCTTAATATTGACATGGAAAGACTCTGAACATGCCTCGCATCGCATGATAAGCGGGGTCCGTTCAATTTTGAGGGTTGCTTCTGCTGCGATGGTATCTTTGCTCACAAAACTGAAGTAATTCTGCATCCACTCCGGTTCAAGATCGCTCAGTTCACCGACCTTCAACTCAATGGATACTATTTTCTTCACATCATTTGTCTCTGCATGCTTGAGGCAAATATCCAGAACGCTTTTTATTACCGGTAGTTCATGCATAAATTTTCCTTTGTTGTGCTATAGTATTATTGGAGTCCTGATTCATACTCATCCGAACCCTTATGCAACAGATTTCTTGGCGGAGGTTCCTGCTGCTCATTTTCCGGTTTAACCACAAGCATCAGGGCTTCCACGGGACAGGTGTTGATACACAGGCCGCACCCGATACAATTTTCTCTGTTAATCTCGGCAACGTCTTCCGTACCGATGCCAATGGCATCCATCGGACACCTGTCCATACATTCCTCGCAGGCATTACACAGCTTAGCATTTACCTGGGCAAAGTAGTTGGACGGAATAAACACCGCAGGAGAGCCGAGCTTTTTTATCACACCAAGCTCACAGCAACAGTCTGCGCAACAGTTACACAGGCTTTCCGGGTTTATCATATTCGCCGGCTGGTGGATCAAGCCGCTTTCTTCGGCCTTGTCCAGGACCTCCAAGGCTTCTTCCTGTGTAATCCATCGACCGATTCCCTGCTCAACACTGTTTTCCGCATAAAAGTCAAAGTGCAGGCACACTTCTTTGGGTTTGTCACACGATTTTCCAATCCGCTCCTGAACCACGGCACAGACGCAATCACAAACCGCAATGCGTTTTTTACTTTTAATAATTTCCCTCGCATCATCGTAGGTCGCCACCGGCTGAGAGATCTTGACAGGCTCATTCACCGGGATGGTCCGATGGGTCATGGCGATTTCCGGGTCCCGCACGACCTCAGGTCCCTTTTGGATCTGTTCTGCATTAAAAAAATCGTAAAACAGTTGGGCCAGCTCCTTATCCATTTTTTTGAGCTGATGTTCGTACAGACCATGGGCAAAAGGGATGGCTGCGTAATAAACCCTGTCGCCTTTTCTTTTAACAAATGTCAGTCCTTTTTCATTCAAATCCGCCAACTTCGCTGCAGCCTGTTCAGTATCCATATTCGCCCTTTTGGCTATGTCCTCCGGTGCTTCAAGCTTATCAGTGAGATGAAGCCACATCCGGGCGTCTTCTTCTGTGAAAATCTTTTTCAGAAGTTTTATTTCAACGCCTGTCTTGGTTGCAGAAAAACCAAGGCCGAGTTTGTCTACAGCCTGGCGAAGAAGTTCATAAATGCCAATTTCATTCATGATTTCTCCTCAAATTGTGAGATGTTTGGCCAGACGCTTGCCCAGGGCAATTGTCGTCAAGACCGGCGGAAATCCAAACTCCTCGGGGATGACCGAGGCGTCACAGACATATAGATTTTCATATTTGGTTTGAAGGTTCTTGTCCACCACCTCACCGATCTTTGCAGTGGCACCGGGATGGGCACCTGAAATCTGCGTTTTAAACGTACTTTTCGCTCCAGCTTTTTTAAGAATCTTTCCAGCCTTTTCATAACCCGCATTAAAGGCTTTATTTTCCTGCTCACCCATAGCTTTATCGATTTTTCCTTTTTCCGGTATACTGCCCGAGAGTGAATCCCTGATTTTTATCATAA
>JAFDJF010000264.1 GCA_019307645.1 Deltaproteobacteria bacterium | reverse complement strand
TTAAAGCCAAAATCAGAGAATATTCAAGCTGGAAGACGCCTGTGGACCGGACATTATATTTAGTGCCCGAACGAAAACTGTCTTTTTCGCCGATATCTGCGTTGGGCTCAAATTTTAATCCTCGAAATACTCCAATATATTCCTGCGGTTAAAATATTCGCCCGCCTTGATCTCGACAAAAAATCCTAGTTTTCGGTCAGACACTATTTAAAGTGAACGCAGTGCATTTTAGCTCAGGATAGAAAACCTGATTCTCAGGGCCTGCGGCCAGGAGAGAGGGAAGGAAACTTGAGTCAAGTTCCTTGGTTTTTTGCTTGACAAATTACAGGTTGTCATATACACCTTCGCTTCATGCACTATTATATCAGTGTAATAGCGTTCTAAACGGTGCGTTGTATTTATTTTAAAATTATGTTTTTTGGCCATAGACTCTTGAAAATTTGAAAAACAGACGTCTAATATCTTTACTGTAAGGATCAACAATGGAGAAAAGAAAATTTCTGTGGGTTTCCGGAATCCTGGGCATGCTTTTTTTGGTCTTGGCTTTGGGGATTAATGCTCAGGGAACAAGTGAACAATCAGGTCACGTTGGTGAACAACGATCTGATATTATAGTTATTGATACCAGTCCGGAGGTTGTATTCCTTCACGACTTGCATACAGACGCACTTGAAAAGCTTGATAAAGACTGCACGACATGCCATTTGCCCGAAAAACCCGGAAGCGATCGTATCTCCCCGAAATTCAAACAGCTTAAAGATATTAAAGATGTGAGTAAGAAACAGGTGGAGGATATATATCGTACTGAATGCTTAGGGTGCCACGAGGAGTTAACTGCTGCCGGGCAAAAGGCCGGGCCGGTTGAGTGGCAAGACTGCTACAAAGACAAAGTGGGAGCCATATGTTTAATAGCGCCCTGGGGTTTTGATAAATCCCTCCATTTCCGACATACAAAGGCAACTACTGCGCCTTGTCAGAAATACCAGTGGGGCAAGGAAAAACCAACCAATAAGGGCGACTGTGGGCTCTGCCACCACGAATATGATGAAACTGCCAAAAAAATATTTTACGAAAAAGGGAAAGAAGGGTCGTGCCGTTACTGCCACATGAAAGAGACGGAGGAAAACCGGATTTCCATGAGGCTGGCTTCTCATTATGGCTGCATAGAGTGCCATCAAAAGACGCTGGCCGAAAACAAGAAAGCCGGGCCTTACAGGTGCAGTGGGTGCCACGATCTCAAAGAACAGCAGAAGATTAAAAAACTTGAGGTTGTCCCAAGAATTGAACGTAACCAGCCGGATATCGTTCTGATTGCGACAAACGAACCGGAAAAAGACAAAGAGGCGCCGGCTGCCAGGATGAATCCGGTTCCTTTCGATCATAAGGCGCACGAGATAGATAATGATTCATGCATTGTGTGTCATCATGCGAGTTTGGACTCATGTAGCAAAAAGTGTCATACCCCGCCAGGTTCAAAGGAGGGAGAATTCATTACTCTTGAACGGGCGATGCATCTAAAAGGATGTGAAGATAGCTGCGTAGGCTGCCATGAAACAAACCAGAGCGAACCCAAGTGTGCGGCCTGCCATAGTTTCATGGAAAAGGGGCGCAAAGAAGAGGCTTCCTGCCTTATCTGTCACATGGAGCCGGGAAAGGAAATGACGGAGGTCACAGCGCTGTATAATGAGAATGTTATGGCCGAAATGCTGCTTCAGTCAAGAAAAACCATAACCTCTCTGTATAAGGATGAAGATATTCCGGAAAAAGTCATTATTAAAAGGCTGGAAGACAAATATGAACCTGTTGAAATGCCCCATCGCAAGATGGTTAAGACACTTTTTGATAACATCAAGGACAACAAGTTGGCCGGTTCTTTTCATCCGGAGATAGGTACGGTTTGCCAAGGCTGCCATCATAACAGCCCGCCAAGTAAAAAGCATCCCGGTTGCGGGAGCTGTCATGGCAAACAGGTGTTCGATGGGAGAAACACAATCAAGCCCGAAATCAGGGCGGCATATCACCAGAAATGCATTGGGTGTCATAATAAACTGGGTCTTGAAAAACCGAAAACTGCCGGATGTATTGACTGCCACAAAGAAAAAGAGAAAGTGGCAAAAGCTAATTAAAAATTCCGTGAGGGATCTCATATGTCTGTATCACGAAGGAAGTTTCTTGGCTGGATGGGGGCAGCAGGGTTGGGCACCGCCTTTGGCAACCCGGCTCATGCTGCAGAGAAAAAACAACGCAAAGGTTATCCCGAGAGTGTCGGGGTTCTTTTCGACAGTGTGCTGTGCTTGGGATGCAGAGATTGTGAGGCGGGCTGCAACAAAGTAAATGAATTGCCTGCGCCGGACCTGCCTTTCAATGATCTTTCCGTCCTGGATGAAAAACGGAGAACAAGCACCAAGGCTTTTACCGTTGTCAACCGATATGCGCATGAGAAAAGCCCGAAAGGCGCCTTTTTCCGTAAAAGTCAGTGTAATCATTGCCTCGACCCGGCATGTGTATCTGCATGTTTTGTGAGGGCACTTAGAAAATCAAAAGAAGGACCGGTCACATATGACCCTTCCGTTTGTGTGGGATGCAGGTACTGCATGATTGCCTGCCCTTTTGAAATACCCACTTATGAATATGATAAAGCGCTCACACCCCGTGTCATGAAGTGTGATATGTGTTATTCACGGGTTACTGAGGGTAAGCTTCCAGGATGTGTGGAGGCGTGCCCGAATGAGGCGCTTACTTTTGGAACGCGGAAAGATCTGATCAAAACCGCCAGGGAGCGGGTCCGGAAATACCCTGATCGCTATGTGGACCACATTTATGGAGAGCACGAGATGGGAGGGACAAACTGGCTTTACCTTTCCGGTGTTCCGTTTAACGAATTGGGGATGCGTGAAGACCTGGGGACCGCTCCTGCTCCTGATCTTACAGCGGGCTTCTTTGGTTCGGTTCAAATGGTGGTAGGACTATACCCGGTTCTTTTAACCGGCATTTATGCCATCACAAAACGGAAGGAAAAAATTTCAAAGGAAGAAGAGGAGGGCTCCTGATGTCAGAAGAAGCCGCTGCCGGCAAATCTTTTTTCACACCCTTTAATGTAATTGCAGGCTTTATAATAATAGTCGGATTGATACTCACCGTTCAACGGTTTGTGGGCGGATTGGCTGCGGTGACTGCTCTTGACGATTACAATCCGTGGGGGATATGGATAGGCTTTGATCTGCTCGTGGGAGTTGCCCTGGCAGCAGGCGGGTATCTCACATCTGCCGCAGTCTATTTATTTGGAATGAAAAAATACCATGCCGCTGTCCGACCTGCGATTCTCACGGCGTTCCTGGGGTATGTACTGGTAGTCCTTGCCCTCAATTATGATGTGGGTAGGCCGTGGCGTCTGCCTTTTCCTTTCATAGAACTGGGAACAACATCGGTGCTTTTTGTGGTGGGCTGCTGTGTTGCGCTTTCTATTACGGTCCTTTTTCTGGAGTTCTCTCCTGCCGCCCTGGAATGGCTTGGAAAAGATAAATTGAGGCGTCTCGTTTCCAAATCGACACTGGTCTTGACCGTATTCGGTGTCATACTCTTCACCCTGCATCAGTCATCACTGGGTGCACTTTTCCTGATTGCACCATCCAAGCTTCACCCGCTCTGGTATTCCTCTTATCTGCCAGCTTTCTTTTTTGTTTCAAGTATTGTCGCCGGCCTGTCCATGGTGATTTTTGAAAGCACACTTTCCCACCGCTATTTCGCCGATCAAATGGATGAAGCCCACTTGAATGAAAAAGATCAGATCGCTCTTGGGTTCGGAAAAGCAGCCGCATGGATTCTCGCAGGTTACTTTGCTATGAAAGTTGTGGGGATATACGCGGGGAATCAATGGCATCTGCTTTCGACTTGTTATGGCAAGTGGTTTCTTGTAGAAATTTTGGGATTTGTTGCGCTGCCGTGTTTCCTTTATGCTGTCGGGGTTCGTAAGAAGAGCTTGGGTCTGATAAGATTCACAGCAGTCTGGGCCGTACTGGGGATTATCGTCAACCGGTTTAATGTGTCTCTTGTTGCGTTTAACTGGCATCTGCCTTCCAGTGAGAGATACTTCCCAAAGTGGGAGGAAATCGGAATCTCAATTTTTATGGTTACACTTGGTCTTGTTGCCTTCAGGTTTATTGTTACCCGGATGGCGGTTTTCCATAAACACCCTGACTATAAGGATGCAGACTGATCTGGATGGACAATAACGAGAAAGGCCCGCCGTATTAAATCACGGCATATGGTGGCCATGGCCTATCGTTACCGGATAAGGTGATTTTTTTACCACTATTGGTGCTTTGATAATTGCTTTTGTCGTAACAATTTGATATTAAAGGGTAATTATGTTCTGGTACGCTATTTGCGTAAGCACAAGACGACAATCAAAAAGAGGTCTCTTTCAAAAAAGCAGATGGATGTTTGAAATAAAGGCTTGATATTTTCTTGCTTATCTTCAGGCCCTTATGGAGGAAATATAGATGAAGATCCCAGCTAATTTTCAGAAACGTGTTACTTGCATTATGGCGTTATTCTTAATTGCCATTGTTGGTTTCAAAGGAGAACCGGCTGCGCAGCAACAACCTGTGGCAGAAGAACAGCAAGCAGCAGAATTACAATCTTCCAAACAGCCGGGGAGTAAGACTTCAATGATGGATGAGTTTTCTTGTGAAACATGTCATGGAACCTTAAAGGAGGTTGCTGCCAATACAACCCGGTTCTATCCTACCGGGGCTGAGACAAATGCCGCAAAAGAGGCATCTAAAGATGAAGCCTTTGCAATCAACCCGCATGAATCGCATTATGGTGAGATGGAGTGTACTCAATGCCATAAAAACGGGGAGACAACGCTTTACTGCAATACATGCCATAGTTTTCAGATGGAGCCCCGAAACGCCATGGTGGAGGTCTCTGACAA
>JAFDJF010000263.1 GCA_019307645.1 Deltaproteobacteria bacterium | reverse complement strand
CCGCAGGCGCCACGAAGTAAGTGCCCTTGGGGTGAATATATGTAATATTTTGAGGATTAAAATTTTTTTCTGACGCAGAGATTGACGAAAAAGACAGTTTTCGTTCGGGCACTAGTTACGAAATTTGTTCCATGGGGAGGTTGTTTCATTACTGTTACAATCAAAATCCCAGGTCTTCGTTAATCAAGACGACCTTTACCCTTCCTTTGGGAAACGATTTTTCAGTGATAGTCCAGGTGTTACAGATTCGGTCCGGACTCTTGCATTCCTCGCAGTAAGCGCTTTTAACGCAAGGCGTCTTTCTGTCCAGCCGCATGGCGTTGACCGGAGCCGCAAAGTTTTTGATACGCGAAACAGCCTCTTCGATATCGGCAACAATCTTGTTTCGGCCAACAAGGATTACCACATGGTTGGGACCGAAGGTTATGCCCGCAATACGGTTGCCATACATATCGAGGTTAACAAGTTGGCCTGTTTCGGTAACCGCGTTTGTCCCTGTGATGTACAAATCAACAAGAAGTGCCTGACGGCGAAGTTCCACAGTTTCTTCTCTGGGCAGGTTCTTGTCGAATACGTCTAGAACTTCCAGGTTTGGATCGTCTTTGATGGCTTCATAAAGCCCTGTGGTCATGAACGTGATAGACCCACCCCACGATACAGTCTTTGCCCCGATTTTTGGAAGTATTTCCCCCTGCACGACTTCTTTTGCCTTGGCGGCGCTATCTGCCAGATATACCTCAAAATTGTTTTGTTCCAGTGCTTTTTTTACATCATTCATACGAATCTGCCAGTAGTGCCGGATGGGCTCTTTCATGATTTTCTCCTGGAGG
The DNA here is from genome assembly GCA_019307645.1 of Deltaproteobacteria bacterium. The sequence continues at coordinate 4,112 of JAFDJF010000263.1, read as the reverse complement.
TACTGTTTTTGGCGCTGGATAGTGGTTACAGGATGCTGGTTACTGTGAAATTCAGGGTCTTTATTCCGCTTCAAGATAATCCAAGCCTGGTTCTGTGGTCAAGGAAATTTGCGTGTTGTTCTCATCCGACTCAATAATGACTTTTATTCTTTCATGTAATGGTTTATAGATACCGGTAGCCCTTGGGATACTCTCAATAAGCCGGGTGTATACGTCTATGCTTTATGGAGGCGACTTTAACCCTGATTTACTTGGCTTTAAAAATCTGGTCCTCAGGACCAGGTTTTTGAGGCCCGATAAAGGAGGACGACCCCATGACATTGATGGAATTTTCCATTATTCCCCTTGATAAGGGCGCGAGCTTAAGCCAGTATATTGCCAAGGTCTTAACGGTCGTGGATGAAAGCGGTCTTGACTACCGTCTGAATCCAATGGGGACCGTAGTTGAAGGTGAATGGGATGACCTTATTGGCCTTCTTACCAAGTGTTTTCGAACACTTGAAAGGGAATCTGACCGCATCAGCCTTCAGGCGAAGTTTGATTGTCGCAAAGGCGTCAGCGGGGCGCTTGAGGGCAAGATTAAAAGCGTTGAGGCCAGGGGTGGGCGGTTTTTTAGCAAGTGATGATCGTATCTGCGTATCAACCCTACTTTGCACCCTTTTCCGGCTTTTTTGCCAAGGCCCTTCGTTCGGATATCCTGGTTCTCATGGATGCCGTGCAGTTTCCTCGCGGCACAACCTGGTTAACAAGAAATCGCTTCAAAAATGACCAGGGAATTCTCTGGATGACCGTTCCGGTGTGGAAAAAGGGTCTGGGGCTCCAGAAGATCAATGAAGTCCGGATCTGCCATGAAGGACGGTGGGCAAAAAAGTGCCTTGTCGGTCTGAAAACCGCCTATGCAAAGGCCCCATTTTTTGAAGATCATCAGAATTTTCTGGAAGAGCTCTTCTCAGTGAGATTTGAAAGGCTGATCGACCTGAATGTTAAAATCATCAGGTACGTCATGGAGCATCTGCAGATTCCTGCCAGAGTAGTGCTTCTTTCCGAAATGGGAATTCAGGCGAGGGAACCCCAGCTTTCTGTGGATGTTTGCAGAGAACTGGGAGCGACTCATTTTCTGGCACAAGGCGGGGCCGGAAAATATCTTGACCCCGCGATATTTCAAACATCAGGTGTCCGGCTCAGGTTCTTTAATCCCCGTCCGCCGGTATACCCCCAATTATGGGGGTCTTTTATACCTAACCTCTCTGTTTTTGACATGCTTTTCAACTGCGGACCAGCGGCACAAAGCATTCTCAAGAAAGGGTAAGGAGGGTAGCAGGGAGAAGTAACAGTTCAAAGCGCTGAACTGTTACAGGGAGAAGCTTGGAAAAATTGACTGTTATACGGAGAAACGGCGGGGACAAACCATTGTGGAAGCGGATACTCGCTCAGAGCATCACTACGGTCAGGGAGCTGCCGGCATCTTTTGGTTTAGACGAGGCAGAGGCCCGAAGCGTGGCCGATCGATACCCCATGCGTATCAATCCCTATTACATGGGACTGATCAAACATAAGAATGACGCCATATACAATCAGTGCATTCCCGATGTTCAGGAAGTCACTGACGAAATCGGATTCGAAGACCCTTTGAATGAAGAGGGGCTTTCACCCGTACCGGGTTTGACCCACCGATACCCTGATCGGGTCCTGTTTCTGATATCCGCCCACTGCGCAGTGTACTGCAGGTTCTGCAACCGAAAGAGAAAGGTCGGCCTTTCGTCCATGGTGACAAAAGAGTCTGTCAGAGAAGGCCTTTCTTATATCCGGAGTCATACGGAAATCAGAGATGTCCTGCTTTCGGGTGGAGACCCGCTCCTCCTTGAAAACCGTCAGCTCTATCTGATTTTGAGTGAGCTGCGCTCAATGCCACACGTGGAGATTATACGGATCGGGACGAGGGTGCCCTGTACCCTTCCGCAGCGGGTCACGCCCCAGTTGGCAAAGATGTTGAAGAATTTTCATCCTCTTTATATCCATACACATTTTAATCACCCCGATGAAATTACTGAGGACGCCTCTCTTGCCTGCGGGAGACTTGCCGATGCAGGCATTCCCTTAGGCTGTCAGACCGTGCTCCTGAAAGGGGTAAACGACGACCTTTTTGTTATCAAGGAACTGATGCAGAAGCTCCTGACTGTCCGCGTCCGTCCCTATTACCTGTTCCAGGCCGATCTGGCAAAGGGGACGTCACATTTTTGGACCCCGCTCCACCACGGGCTGGATATCATGGCCGGTCTGCAGGGGCATACATCAGGTCTTTGCCTGCCCCATTTTGCGCTTGACCTTCCGGGTGGCGGCGGTAAGGTGCCTCTTATCCCGGAACATGTCATGAGAAGAGATGGGGACTCCCTTTTGATCAGGGATTATCGGGGAGAGGAACATCAATACCCACTTTATGATGCATGGCGAAATCAGCAAAACCACACGTTGATTATTTACGGGAAAAAACGAAGAAAGGAGTAGCTTATGGTTAGAGTAACCTGTTTAGGAGGAGTTGGGTCGGTAAGTGGATCCTGTTATCTCATTGAAACCTCCCAGGGAAAGAAAGTGATGGTGGAGTGCGGTCTTTTCCAGGGCGGGAAACAAACGGAAGACCGAAACTGGGAAGACTGGGGATTTGACCCGAAGGGCATTGAGGCCCTTTTCCTGACTCACGCCCACATCGATCACAGCGGGAGGATCCCCAAACTCGTAAAGGACGGGTTTCGCGGCAGGATCATCACTTCTCCCCCCACAGCAGAGTTGTGCGAGATTATGCTCCTTGATTCAGCCCATATCCAGGAGATGGATGCGGAATGGCAGACTCGAAAAAACAAACGGCAGACCAGGGGAGAAGTTCTTCCTCTTTATACCACAGAGGATGCAGAGGCGAGTCTTAAACTGCTGTATCCGGTGGAAAGAGACCAGACCATTGATGTTATTCCGGGGATCAAGGCACGTCTGAGAAATGCGGGGCATATCCTGGGCTCATCAATTCTGGAGCTGTGGATCGAGGAAAAAGGCGAGACCATAAAGACGGTTTTTTCCGGGGACCTGGGTAAGAAAAACCAGTTGATTGTCCGGGATCCGCAAGAGATCTTTGATGCTGACTACCTTTTTATCGAGTCCACCTATGGCAACCGTTTACATCGTTCCTTTGAAGACAGCACGGACGAACTCCTGGAAGCTATCCGTTACAGCGTTTCTCACAAGGAGAAGGTTATTATACCTGCCTTTGCCGTAGAGAGAACCCAGGAGATGCTTTACATCCTGGGAGAATTCCGTCGCAAGGGCCTCCTGCCGGACATCCCGGTTTACCTGGACAGCCCACTGGCCATCAAGGCCACGGAGATCTTCAAGCAAAACAGGAAGTGTTACGACGAAGCGGCGCAGGCTATCCTGGACAAGGGTTTTGATCCCTTTGACATGCCAAATCTCCATTTTACTTCCTCCACAAGAGAATCCATGGCCATTAATGAAAGGCCCGGCCCGGCTATTGTTATTGCGGCAAACGGTATGTGCACGGCCGGTCGTATCAAGCATCACCTGAAACATAATCTCTGGCGGGAGGGGGCAAGTCTGGTTATCGTTGGGTTTCAGGCAAATGGGACCACCGGGCGGAAGATCGTGGAGGGGGCAAAACATGTCAAGATATTCAGAGAGACTGTGGCGGTCAGGGCAAAAGTTTTTACCATAGGCGGTTTTTCGGCCCATGCAGACAAAAATGATCTGCTCGATTGGGTCTCCCATTTCGAGTCCAAACCAAAGGTCTTTGTGGTCCATGGCGAAGTCACGGCCAGTGAAGCCCTGGCTCAGGACATCCAGGAACGCTTTGACATTGCGGCCCATGTCCCCAGTTGGAAAGAGCGGCTTATACTTAGCCCAAGAGAGGTTTCCTATGAGCTGCCTGAGGTCACCGAAAAACTTCCTGATGCGAAAACCTTAATGCTCAACACGGTTATTGATCTGGAAAACGAACTCAAGAAATTGAAGAAAAGAATAAAATCCAAAGAAATGGAAACGATAATAGGGGCCGTAGAAGTGGACCGACTGAAATATGTTCAGGAAGAGTTGCAGGAGATACTGCCGTA
>JAFDJF010000262.1 GCA_019307645.1 Deltaproteobacteria bacterium | reverse complement strand
TTTTCTAAAGGGGCCGGCCAATGCCAGGCGACCAACCCCAGGATCACAGCGACCACGAGGAACAGAACCAGCCAGCGGTTGACCATGCTGGGTAAGAAAGGTATCTTTCGCCGGTTTCCCTCTTCCCCGGAGAGGGGGCCTGACAGCCCCCGATGCCTCAGAAAATGGAAGTGGACTGCGATCAAAAACAGGAGCAGGCCCGGCAGGATAATGGTATGTAGCACGTAATACCGGCTCAGAGTGACTACGCCGGTTCGAGGGCCTCCCTGAAGCACCCTGACGAGTAAATCCCCCACCACAGGAACTGAAGCCATAATGCTATTACGCACCTGGGTGGACCAATAGCCCTTCTGGTCCCATGGAAGTAGATCTCCGGTAATGATGAATGCCGGCACCACAAGCATAACCAGCACCCCCGAGACCCAGACAAATTCCCGCGGTGGTTTATAACCTCCAACAAGAAATGCTCGCACCAGATGGAGCCCCATGACAATCAGCAGCAAATTCCAGGCGTAATAGTGGATTCCCCTGACCATTTCGCCAAAGGGAATACTGAAGCTGGCGTAGTCAACACTGTCGTATGCCGCGCCCGGGGCTGGCGAATAGTAAAAGGCCATAAAGGCCCCAGTTAAGAAAAGCAGGACCACCAGGACCAACATCAAAGAGCCGAAGAACCGGGTCCAGGTCAGAGCGTCGCTTGGGACCTCCAACCCCCTCAAACGCGCGACGATGCCATCCAAGGCCAGATGCTCGAGCAGCGTCCCAGACCGGTCCCCGATTCTATTCATAGTGGACTCCTCTAGCGACTGAATTTTAGGGTCATCGGTTGAGTGGCTTTTGAGTGATCGGCTCCCGAATCATCGAATAAGGCCATGGCAAAACTATATTGCTTCCTGGTGTCAAAAATGACGTCATCGTCGTGGCCGGTGTCGAGCCTACGGTAGAGCATGACCGTCCAACCGCTGTCAGCGTGATGGCTTAACGCCTTGACATCAAAACGGGAGCCGGACGCTTTCTTTGGCAACCGATACGGAATGACGTCGCCGGCTTTGAACATGGAATAGTCAGTGATTCTAACGGCCTCTTCAGTGAGCAAGAATCCGGGCACCGAGGGCTTCTTGGCCGGATTCTGCTTATAGAAAGGTTTTGATTTGTCTTTGGTCTCGTTTTTGACGTCTCCACCTGCGCCACCGTCTTTGACGCGTCCGGTCTCCCTATATGCCCCTGACGGTCTGCCGGCCACGGTAAGCGAGGCGTCGTCGGCGTAGTTGTAGGGATCGGACCGGGCAGCCTTCCAGTGCCATAAATCCCCCTTTTCAGCCGCAGTCTTAGTGGCGAACTTCCAATCTTCCCTGGGCTCGTCCGGCGGGCTGTGGCAGGTCACCGCGCAACCTCTGGTGGCGAACTTATTGATCCGGGTAATCTCGAACAAAAGGGCGATCCGGTCCTCGTTGCCCTCTTGATGCACCCACTTCTCACCGTCGAATTTCCAGGCTTGTTTGGTCACGCTCCTGGTGGGATCTATCCATTTGAACAGGAAATATATACTGTCGTCTGTGTACACCACCTTGGTGAACACGGTCTCTCCTTTCTGGTCGAGACTTTCTCTACCCTTCACGGGAATCAGCACCGCCGGTGTCTTCTTCCAGATCGGATCATTCAATCCGGTGGGAGCTTTTTGGACGTGGCTGGCGTTGAGAATCAGTTGGGCAGCCAAGCCCAACTGATCCAGCCCCAAGAGCATGCCGCCGAGGATCAGGGACAAGGCCACAGACAGGCTGATTACCATCCTTCCGCTCATGGGGCGCCTCCTCTCCTCGCTTATGGATTGATGACAAAAAGTCAAAAGCCTACTAAAACCTTACCGACTGAATTGCAGGGTTGTTGTTGTCTCGGAGTCGTAAGAGTCCTCACTACCTGAATCATCGAACACGGCCATGGCAAAGCTGTACTTTTTCCTGGGATTAAAGATGACATCGTCATCGTTGTCGGTGTCAAGCGGGCGGTGGAGCATTAGGGTCCAGCCGCCGTCCGCGTAACGGCTCGCTGCCTTGATGTCGCCGCGGGAGCCGATCAGATTCTTGGGTAAGCGGTAAGAAATTGTGTCGCCGGGCTTGAACACGGAATAATCGGTGATCTTGACCGCCTCCCCCATGAGCAGGAATCCTGGCCTTGAAGGTTTCTGGGCCGGGTCCTGCATGTAGAGTGGTTTGGATTTATCTTCGGTCTCGTTCCTGACGTCACCGCCTTTGCCGGCGTCATTTCTGCGTCCGGTCTCCTCATTGGGCACGGTCAGCCAACCGTCGTCCGCATGGTCGTATGGATCGGAGCGGGCCGCTTTCCAGTGCCACAAATCCCCGCGTTCGGCCGGCGTGCCGGTGGAGAGCTTATACTCGAACAGGGGCGCGCGATACGGGCCGTGGCAGGCCGCGGTGCAACCCTGGGAACCGAAATTCTTAATCCGGGTAATCTCAAACAAAAGAGCAAGGCGATCCTCGTTGCCTTCTAAATGACTCCACTTGTGGCCGTCGAATTGCCAGGTTTTCTTGGTAACGCTCTTGGTCGCGTCTTTCCATGCGAACAGGAAATAGATGTCCTCGTATGTGTAAACAGCCTTGGTGATCACAGTCAGTTTCTTCTCGGCCAACTTCCCTTTACCCTCAAGGGGAAGCTGAATTGCCTGGGCTTTCTCCCAGACCGGATCATCCAACCCGGCGGGGGCTTTATTGACTTTGACGGCGCTGAGGGTCAGCTTGGCGGCCCCCAGCACCTTATTCGAACTTAAAAGCATCCCGCCAAGGAACAAGACCATGGCCACAGTCAAGATGATTACAACCCTGCCGTTCATAATGTATCCCCACATAATTCTTTTATGTTGACATAAAAAGGTCATTAAAACGTCAGAAGGGCGAATAACTTGCCACCTTCAACCTTGTGTTCCAGAACAGCCAATGGTTTAGTTGGCGGACCAGCGATGGGTTGGCCCTTGGCGTCATACCGGCCGGCGTGGCAAGGACATAGAAAAACCTCCTCCTTCTCCTGCCAGATTACGTTGCAGCTCAGGTGGGTACAGGTAGAGGAGAACACTTGCAGTTTGTCGCCAGCCTCAATCTTGGCCCAGACAAAGCCCCGCTGCGGCAGGACCAGCCAGCCGTCTTTGAGCAAAAACTCGTAGGAGAGCATCTCAACACTGCCCGGCTCGAGGTCCTTTACGTCCCCGAAGTCGACCCATTTGCCTGTCCCCTTTTTCAGGGCCGGAGCGATAAAGTACGAAGCCAGCGGAACACCAGTGACAACAGCGGCCCCCCCGGCCAATGCAGCCGTTTTGATAAAAGCCCGCCGGTCTGAATTGACCTTACCCTTTACACCCTTGTTGGTTTTGCTGAAATCTCCACCCTGGCTCATATGGACTACTCCCGAAAGAAATATGCGATATAGATGAGCATGGCAAAAGAACCGGCCTAAGATAGTAAAGAAAGGGCCCGTTGAGAAAACGAGCCCTGCCTTTCTCCGCAATTAATTGAAGAGCCCTATTACTTGAACTTCAATTTCAATGGCTCTGAATTGTAGCTATTATGCTCATGGGCGTTGTCAAATACCGCAAGGGCAAAGGGGTATGTCTTTCTTGTATTGAACTGGACATCATCGTCATATCCTGTGTTAAGTTTTCTCGATATCATGACTGACCATTTTCCGTTTTCCCAAACCCCTTTTGTTTTTGCATCTCCAAAACTGTCCTTCCAATCTGGGTAGAGCATATAACCAGGAATCTCATCCCCCTCTTTGAACTTTGAATAATCACTTATCGGAACTGCCTCCTTGACTAGAAGCGAGCCCTCCATAGATGGTGGCTTGGAAGGATCTTGCATATATGCGGGTTTAGACTTGTCTTTGGTCCTGTTGCTCTTTGCCTTGGTATCCGAACCTGCGTCTCTCTTTCTACCTTCTTCAGGCTTCTTGCTCGGATTTATGGTTACATAGCCATCCTCGGTAAACCCCACCGGATTTGATCTGACAGCTTTCCAGTGCCAGAGATCTGCCTTTTCCTTTGGAGAGCTTACTGCATAATACCAGTCTTCTGGGTTCTTGGATTCGTTGTGGCACAAGATAGCGCAACCTTTGGTGGCAAACTTATCTATCCTGTTTATTTCCCATACCACCCCTAACCTGTCTTCGTCACCCTTTATCTTGGTCCATTTGCCACCTGTATATTTCCATCTCTTTTTGTTCATACTCTTGTTGTAATCATGCCATTGAAAGAGGAAAAAGATTTCATCTTTTGTGTAAACAGATCTAGCTTTCAGTGTAGTTATGTTGCCTTCGACATCTCCCGCCCCGGTAACTACAATCTTAGCTTTTTCTGCCTTGTCCCACTGAGGACTACTTGCATCTGTAGGGGCAGACCTTACTGTTTTTGAAATTACCACCAGATCGCCCTTGTCCGCTTTGGTAGCCGCCGATGACGCACTGTAAACTGTAAAGGCAGCAACGGCCATAATAGCAACAAGAATCACGAATACCTTTTTCATTCTTTCCTCCTTATTCCTGGGTCTTTAATCTCTGTTAACATCACAGTATTAATTATTCTCACTTTCTGCACCTTCATAGCATTTCAATTTCTGTTAAGACCTAACCCCTATCACTGTCAGTACAACAAGTGCCACGACGGCAAGAAGCCCTATGGCCATTGCAATCGGTCTCTTGGTCGGTCTTTTTTCAGGGCTTTTGTCAAAAAAAGGCAAGAGTAGAAGAGCGACAATGCCGCCTGATGGTATTATGGCAGTAGCGATTATCTCAAGTTTGCCAGGGAAATATTTTAGAAGCTGATATAGAGACATGAAATACCATTCGGGCTTAGGTATGAATAGGTTGTCTGTGGGGTCAGCAGGGTCTCCAAGTCCTACGGGAAAAACTATCGCTAAGATAATTGCCACAAAAATAAAGACG
>JAFDJF010000261.1 GCA_019307645.1 Deltaproteobacteria bacterium | reverse complement strand
TGACATCTTCTCTGGACTGAATTCCTGCAATCGGAAGAGGGACTTCTGAAATTATCTTTCCATCCTTTACAAGGACGATTCCACCACCCAGATCCAGCATCCTGTTTGTCGCCGCAGCCATATCATGATCGCTGTTTCCAAGGATAACGATCTTATTATTATAAACCCCCAAACTTGTAGCAAGTCCACCGATTCTGTCTCCAAAACCGTGTACAAGCCCTTTTGTAACGCTGCCATCAGGACAAACAACGCTCAGTTTCATTACACCCGCTTCCCGTTCCGGTCTGACCATGCCATCCTGAATATCGATTTCAATATCCATGCGTTTGGTAACCGCTTTGTTAACAATGTTAATAACAGGGAAGTTTATGGTTGCCGCAGTTCTGTCATGCGCAAAGATACAGAAATCACGATCCGTGTATTTTCTTGATGGCCAGTCCTTCAACCGCAGACCATCAAAGGATGGTTCAGGAAAATTTACATCGCTCAGCAGTCTTCCTTCCTGTGCTGTCAGCCTCCCGTTGGCAATAACCTTTTCCGGGACTCCATCTTCCAGATTTTTTACTATCTGGATATCGGCCTTTCTTCCCGGAGCAACACTGCCGACGTCCCTGTCCAGTCCGAGGTATGTTGCCGGATTTATCGTTACCGCCTGGATGGCACGGATCGGGTCCACACCGCATTCTATTGCGCTCTTGACGAGGTAGTTCATATATCCATGTTCAGCCATGTCCTCCGGACTCATCCAGTCGAGATTAAGTATGATTCGAGAGGTATTCATGTGTGGATTATCCGTAATCAGTCTGCTCAATTCCTCCATATCACTTCGCACAGACCCGTGCCTCAGCATCACATATAGACCCAGTTCCAGTTTTTCCTTGGCTTCATCCGCGCTTATGGATTCGTGACACGACGTTGTTCCGGCTGCAGCAAGTGCGTTTATTTCATAGGTTTTGCATCCGGTCAAATGGCCTTCTATCAATAAACCCTGCTCATTTGCAAAATCCATCTTGTCGATGATTTTCTGGTCTAGCGATGTTATTCTTGGCCACGAAGTGATTTCTCCCAGAGCAAGAATACGCGGGTTGTCTTTGTATTTCTCCATGACTGAGAGATCGAAAAAATCAGATCCTTCAATTTCAGGAAATGGCGGGATGGTTGATGGCAGGCTGAAAAAACATTTAACCGGTAGATCTTCAGTAGCCTCCAATAAGTAGTCGAGGCCCTTTTCAGAAAGGGCGCCGAATTCTGTCAGTTCCGACAAAAGCGTGGTCGTTCCCATAGTCAGTACATGGCGGGTGAAGGCACTGGGATTATACAGGTAATCCATGTGACAGTGTGCATCCACATATCCGGGAATGATATAGGCGTTATTGCAGTCTATTACCTCAGTCCCATCGCCGATCATGCCTGTTTCCGGACCGACATATGCAATTCTGTCTTTTCCAATTGCAATTCCCCTCCCGCTTAATATCTCCCCTGTAAGCACATTAACAATCCTACCGTTTCTGAGATACATGTCAGCCTTGGCTTTTCCACAGGCAATGGAGACAAGCAAGCTGATATTTCGATGAAAATGATTCTTCATTTTTTTCTCGGTTTACAGAAAAAGATTCTGTCTTGGTAACTCAGGTTGTTAGGTTCAGGGTTCCCTCCGGGCTGTAGGGCCTACGGCCCGGAGGGAACCTTATAACCTGAGTAGTTACGTCAGATTTATAGTTTACCCGTAACCGTTTACTCAATTATTTATCATCCAGCACAGGGACCACTTTCCCTACATCCCGCATGTATCTATCCATCCAAACGTAATCTTCTATGACATTTTTCAGTTGATCCTGCAACCAGGCCGGGACAATCTTTCCTTTTACAATTGGCAAGACATTATCACCAAGAAAAAGGGCTTCCGGCAAATCGTGTGTTACATAGACCATAGGAAACGACAGTTCTTTTTTCAGCATCTTTAATTCTTGTCGCAGCTTTTTTCTAATTGGCAAATCAAGTGCAGAAAACGGTTCGTCGAGGAGAAGCACGTGGGGTTGCCGCGCCAGATTCTGGCAAATGGCACAGCGCTGCCGCTCTCCACCGGAAATTTTGTTCGGCATGGCATCCTTAAGGTGCCATATGCCAAAAAATTTCAAAAGCCTTTCAATTTCTCCTTCCTCCGGGGCCGCAAAGGCAACATTGTTGTAAACGCTAAGATGCGGAAACAGTGTGTATTCCTGAAACACATATCCCAGTTGCCTTTTCTGTGGAGGCAGAAATATCCCCTGTTTCGTGTCAACCCATATATCTCCGTCATGGGCAATGTAGCCTTTATCGGCCTTTTCCAGGCCGGCGATTATCCGTATAAGGGTCGTCTTGCCGGCGCCTGACGGCCCAATGAAAACATTCAACTCCCCCTTCTTGCAGGTAAAGGAAACCTCCAGGTCAAACTCGGGAAGCGATTTCATGATGTCAACTTCAAGTGCCATAGCTCTTTTTCTCGCCGAACAGATTGATCATGATAAGTACCGCGTAACAAATGACCAAAAGGGTAAGGGACATTAAACCGGCGTCCCTGTATCGCAGTGCCTCCACCGCTTCATATATGGCTATTGACGCGACTTTGGTTTCGCCGGGGATGCTTCCGCCCACCATGAGAATGACTCCAAACTCTCCGAGCGTATGGACAAAAACGAGCACGGCAGAGGCCACGATACCGCCGACAGAATTCGGTAAAACGACCCGAAAGAACGTTGATGTTGATGAAAGACCGAGAACAAACGCGCTTTCAAGCAGTCGTCGGTCGATCTTCGTAAAAGTAGCCTTCATGGGCAGGACAGCGAAAGGGATACTGTAGACAGCCGAGGCTATCACAATTCCGGAGAATGAAAAGACAAGCGGCGTATGGGTTATCCATTCCCACATGCGTCCCAGAAATCCTTTTGGGCCCATTATTGTCAAGAGATAGAAACCCAGCACCGTGGGGGGGAGAACCACCGGCAGATTGACAATGGCTTCACACAAAGGCTTGCCTTTAAAACGGGAAAAGGTCAGAAAATAGGCCAAAGGGGCACCCAGCACCATTAATATAAGCGTCGTTATCAGGGCAAGTCTGCCTGAAATATATAAAGGGGTCCAATCCACCTATTCATACCCGTATTTCTTTTTCACGTCCCGGGCCTCAGGAGAACGAAGAAACCTGACAAACTTTTCAACCGCAGGCTTTTTTTCGGAACCTTTGAGGATGCAGGCCTTTTGGACTATGATTGGCGCCTGTTCTATTAAAAAGTAACAACCCCTTTTTCCCTGTGCTGAAAGGGCTGATGAAAGTGCGCAGAAACCGGCGTCTACCGATTCAGTGTGAGCATATTGAAACGACTGGAGAACATTCTGGGCAAAAATAAGTTTCTTGCTCACAGCATCTTCCAGACCCACAATTTTCAGTGCCCTTACGGCGGCTGTTCCATAAGGCGCGCTTTCCGGATTTGCAATGGATATTCTGTTTACACTTTTCAACATCAGCGCCTTTTGCCAGTCCCCTGCCGTGCATATGGACTTTTTTGCAGTCCAAAGGACAGCCTTCCCACGTGCATACACAAAGATATCAGTGGCCAGACCCTCCTTAAGCAATCGTTCAGGCCGGCTTTCGTCAGCTGCCAGGAAGAGATCGTAGGGCGCCCCGTGTATTATTTGCCCGTAAAGATTTCCTGTAGACGTGTATACGGCATTAATCTTCACTGCGGTTATGTTTTTAAATTCATGGGCAATTTCCTCAAAAGGCAGCATGAAATTCGCTGCCACACCAACCGTCAATTTTTCTTCAGCAAACAGTGCGGGACACCATAAGAGGCAGGCGCCTATGATCAAAGAAAAAACAGTTGTTTTAGCTAGTACCATATTCCAAGCTCCTTATGTCTTTAACGCAGTAAACCGGCATACATTAAGTATTTTGAGGATTAAAATTTGAGCCCAACGCTGAGATTGGTCAAAATTGAACGTTTTGAAACTGGCTCACATCAAAAAATTAGTCGGCAGAATGCTGTGTGTCAAAGAAAATATTCACAATCTAACAAAAAAATGGTACATGGTATAGGTGATATCTATGCAATATCCGGACAAACGACAGTTTGTCCGCTTTTGAGATAACCCAAAACAGGCCCCCAAGGGTCGGCACTATCCAGACTGCGGTTAATCTGTCAGCAGTGGCGGTCCTGAGGCGGTTGGTGTGGATTAAAGCGGAATCTAGGAGAGAAGATATGAAAGACATGACCGTAGGGGAACTGATGGTTTCCATTTCGGAATATGCAACGGTTTCCGAAGGGGCTACAATGCTTGAGGCCATCCTCGCACTGGAAAAAGCCCAGGATGAATTCGCACATAAAAGGTACTCTCACCGTGCGGTGTTGATCCTGGACAAGGACAAACGGGTTACCGGCAAGCTTAGCCAGCTTGATTTTCTCCGCGCCCTTGTTCGGGAAGATGAACAACTTGAAAGGATAGGTGATATCGGCAAGTTTGGTTTCAGTCCAATGGCTGTCATGACCCATCGGGAGAAATACCGGGTCAAGAGTGCCACCGGAAAAGATATTATTTCGGCTGCGGCAAAACTCAAGGTGGAAGATTTCATGCAGTCCCCTTCCGAAGGCGAATATATTGATGAGGACACTTCTTTGGATATAGCCGCCCATCAACTGATTACCGGATTCCACCTGTCACTGCTTGTGAGAAAAGGCGAGGATATTGTGGGTATTTTGAGATTGTCGGATATTGTTTCAGGGGCTTTCCGCGCCATGAAAGGCGGGAAGGATCTAAATTAAAGAATAAGGATAAAGGATGAAAGAATTAGAAAGGCTTTTTGACAGGATTGTCCAGCGTGTCAATGTCAATCTTCGAGAGCATGCCTACGATGTGAATCCCCTTGTTCAGAATCTTATTCCAGCAGATAAGATGACGAAGTTTTATGCATTT
>JAFDJF010000260.1 GCA_019307645.1 Deltaproteobacteria bacterium | reverse complement strand
CCCTCGTCTTTGAGGACCTCACGAACACCCAGATACAGGTCTTCCGGGGTCTGTCTGGTCTTGAAACCGCGCCCCATTTTCATCATGTGCTTTGCAAAATAATCAATATCACAGAATCGGCACTGGTCACCTGTGTTCCAGTAACCGCAATGATGCATGGGCACCATGTAGAACTGGTCCCCTCCAAAATGGCATACCATGTCAGCGGGAATACCACTTTCAAGAATAACCCCTGCGTGCTTGGCAGGTCCATCAAAATAGACCTCCGTCAGGGTATCGCCGGGTGTCCAGCTCAGATAAAACCTGTCATCAATCAATTCCAGCAGGTAAGGATTGTTCTCAGGGGGAGAAATCCGGATGCCCACCGGGGACCAGTCGCTCAAATGAAAATGATAGGGAATCGCATATTCCTGAGCATGGTCCATCTGGTGCCACTGGAACTCGATGCTCATGACCAGGTCATATTTCTTCGGGTCCTGAAGCTTTTCAATGGCTTCTTTTGAAAAGTTCAGCCCCCTTCTCAGGACATCTTCTTTAATCCGTATATTCTCCGGCACATCGGGATGGGCCTCAGCCACCATCTCAAATTCTTCCCGACGGTCCATCTTTTCCATATCATATTCTTTACCGCCATATGCCTTCATCGCTTAATACCTCCATATGTTATAAAACTGCCGGTCGTCCGTTGTCAGCAGTCGGCTGTAGCTGTAACTGCACTCAACAAGATTGTCTGCTTTCAAGTCCTCCCAGCGGACAATCGACAGCGATCCACGAACATTTTTCTATTACGCTTCGCGGGAAAAAAGGGCTTTGAGGACATTTACCCTGTCTCTGAGCGTCCGCATATTTCCCATGGTGGTGTTCTCATCGCCCTTTTCAATGCTCTCCAGCAACTCTCGCACAAGGTCCTTCAAATCAGCCCTGAGGCGCTTGAAGTGTACCTTTTTCCGGATAAGGGGTTTCAACTCCTCCATCCCTTGTAAGGCCGTGTTCAGGCCATTAATTATTCCATCGCTCATACTTTTTTCTTTGGCATAGGAGGCGGCTTTTTTAACATCGGCTGCTAAGGTATCAACTAATTCAATCCATGCCTCATCCATGGCAATTTACCTCCTTAAAGTTTAGCCTTCATCTTCACCAAACCCGGGGGGTGCCGGAGGCTGTACCTGGGTTAGACCGCCGTCCACACGAATTGTCTCACCAGTAATGTACGACCCGTCGTCTGATGCCAGAAGCACGCATATCCCCACATATTCATCAGGATTGGCCAGCCTTCCTAATGTACAGGCCCCGGCCATTGCCTCCAGATACTGCGGGGGAATCGCTGCCTTCACATGTTCGGTTGCGGTCAGACCCGGCGCCACACAGTTGACGTTTATGCCCGAAGGACTCAACTCGGCCGCCAATGCCCGGGTCATGGAGATAAGGGCGCCCTTGGCCGCGGAATAGTGTGCCATCAATGGGACCCCAATAAGTGCCTGGCCTGAGGATATGTTGATGATCCTGCCGGAACCCTGTTTCAGCATCACGCCGGCAGCAGCCTGGGTGCAACGATATACACCATTCAGGTCGATGTCGATTACCTGCATCCAGTCTTCTTCCGAGATCATCATAAACGGTACATTGGGATAAATGGCCGCACAATTGACCAGGATGTCGATACTGCCCAGCTCGCTCGCAACCTGTCCTATGGCCGCATCCACTTCGGCCCTTTTGGTAATATCCGCCTTGAGCGCCATTCCGTTGTTGCCCGCCTTGAGCTCCTGGTCCATGGCTTCAACCGCATCGACTGCGACATCAATGGCCACGACTTTTGCGCCTTCTTTAACATAACCGAGGGCGATTTCCTTACCTATGCCTGCAACACCGCCTGTAATAATAGCAACCTTATCTTTTAATTTCATTATTTCCCCTCCTTATTTTTCTTCATGCTTCTCCACCACCCTTTGACGATAATTATGGGCATGTACCAGATGACCGACCATGTCAGCAGGTTCTTGCCCTCCCAGATGTCCTCTGGTTTGAGATAGATCGACATGGCCATGGCTTCCATCATCTTGCCTTTCATGATCAGGACATCCCCTTCACGACGAAGAGTTTTGGTGTCCATCATAACATTCCCTTCTTTTGAATACATTTTCATCGCCCCATACCTCCCCTCATCTATTGCAAAACACTTGTCTCAAGTTTCAAGATCGCGCCATCCTTTGCCTGGCAGTGAAAAAACAAAACATGTTATGCATCTCCCCGGATGACGCAACCTCTCTAGTTTATTCACCACGAACGTCTTTCATGGTCGTGTTATTTTTAGGTAAACATGTCCTCAAAATCCATGTCCAGATCTTCCATGATGACCATGGCAGGGGCCCTGCCGCCACAGGTTACACCTGCACCCGGATGACCACTGGAACCTGTCAGGTACATCTTTTCAAACGGCATCCTGAACTGGCCATACCCGTACATCGGCCTGCTGGAACTCTGCTGACTCAACACATAACCGATATGGGCGATATCACCTTGGACCATGGCCGGATTCCACCGCTCGATATCCAGCGGAGACGTGAACCAGGGCTTTCCGATCATATTTTCGTCACCCATGTTGGTCGTGATCTTACGGAACTCATCCATCATAGCCCAACAGACGCTTTCGCCGATTTCATCCCATTTCTGAGGTCCGCCGTCTGCAAGATTATACGGCTCAAAGTGGTAGAAGTAGAGGCAGTGCTTGCCTTCGGGGGCCCGGGTCTTGTCATGCAGGGTCGTGCAGATCGCCAAAGGAGATACGGTTTCAGGTATACCATACCGGTAGCCGTCAAATATCTTCAAGGCTTCAGAGAGGTTATCGGTTGTCATCTGCACCCACATGGCCTGATCAATACCGTCTATGGTATATTTGGGATGCTCATGGAGGGACCAGGCGCTGTTAAATCCCATAAATTCCGAGTGCTCGAGCCGGTCCACCCTGTGGATGAAATTGTCGGGAAATGTTGCGCCGGGACACATGGCAGGGAACATCTGTTTTATGTTCAGGTTCGAGACCACAGCCTTTGTGGCGTCAATTTCCTCACCGCTTTCAAGAATAACGCCCGTGCATTCATTGCCGGAGAACTTGAAGCTTTTTACAGGGCACTCGGTCCGGATGGTGCCGCCATTGTCTTCGATGCACCTGGCCAGGGCATCGCTCAGCACGCCGGAACCGCCTATGGGCACGCCGCCGCCGTATTTGTGTGAAAGAGGAATAAAAAGGAATAACATCATCCCCGTACCTTTGGTCTGCGGAGAAACCATTCCCTCTGCCACAAAACGGGTCATGGCGATCTTGGTGTGATCGTCTTCAAACCACTCGTCACAGATGTCCATTCCACTGCAAGAGGCAGCCCTCAACATCTCGCGACCCTCATCGCTCTGGTCCATCATTGTGGTAAAGGCACCTTGGGGCGGCGGCGGGGCAAACATGCCCTGAGTGAACATATCGAGCAGGTTGACAGACCAGTCATAAAACTTCCGGTAGGCATCTGCGTCATGCTGGGAAAATTCGGCAATGGACTCACAGGTCTTGTCCATATCCCTGTAAAACTTCATGACACGATTGTCAGGGAATACAATTGCTGTGTAAAGCTCGGGATAGAGGTACTCCAGACCGTACTTGGATATAAGCCCCAGTTCGTCATTGCGGATCAGGGGGTTTGCCTGGACCAGCCCGTGCCAGGTGCTGCAGTGGTCATGGAGGTATCCGGGTTCGGTCAATTCCCGGGTAATAACGCCTCCGCCCACCTTGTCCTGCAGTTCCAGCACGCACACATTCAGCCCTGCCTTGGCCAGATATGCTCCGGTTGTCAGGCCGTTGTGCCCGCCGCCGGCAACGATAACATCATATTTTTCTGCCATATTTTTCTCCTTTCTCGATTTAAATAGTATTTACAATAAACCGTCCAATGGAATGCGGGGCATAGCCCAACCATCACCAGTATAGCAAAGGGTATGCCAAAATGTAATTAAAAAATTATGCTTGTATTTTCAGATAGTTATGGCATTACGTGATTGGCAGTATCGTGTCTTCCGGGTATTTTATCGTATATGATAATTTGGTCTTATCATATATGCATTTTTTACGGAATATCCCATATTTGATATTTTTTAAACCGCTTTTTTTAAAGATAGCAGAAAAAGAATAGGACAGCAGATGAGAATACGTATTTTCGAAAAGCCTTCCTCAGAAATCACGGGAGTGTGAAGATCGAGATGAGCTTGAATCAATTTGTTTATTCAACCGAGCAATACTTTAACAACTGCTCAGGCCGGTATCACCGCACAATATAGAAAAAAGGTAACTGCTCAGGTTATAAGGTTCACGGTTCACGGTTAGAAGCAACGAAAAAAGGGCTCTATTCTTTAGACAAACACCCTGTTCATCCGGTTTTTTGAGATGCCAAACGGTTTTGCACACAAAGTCCAAGGAACACGCTATATCGCTCTAGGAGACTGTCCGAGAATGCCCTTTTCCCCAAACTCTTCGTCATGCCCGAAAAAATTATCCTCGGAATATCAACTATATGCCTGTGGTAATTTTTTTGGGCATTCCTCGATTTTGGAAAAAATTGCTATTCTCGGACAGCCTCCTGGAAACATGAAAAAATCCCGATAAAATCGGGATTAACCGTGAACCTTGAACCCTGAACCTGGGTAGTTATTAAAAAAGTTTACCTCTGCCACCGAATTTAGGGTTCGCCCTTAGCGGCAGAGGTAAGGATAGTTATCCTCCATTCAATTGAACAGTAAATCTGATCATCGTCTTTCACCGGACCAAATGGGCCACAGGTATAACTGTCAGCCCAAAAATAAAGGGCACCGACCTCCAGCATCCAGTCATAGTTTGGCGCCCAGCGCAAGGCCGGCCTTACATAGCCATTATGCCCGTTTATATCCCACACAACCAGGACATCAGGCTTGATTCTATCATCATAGTACTTGGTGTCGATCTTCAGCGAAATCAGGGTTTGGTGATCCGACACACCATCCTTGCCCATAACCGTGGTAAGCAGCAGCTTGTTGTCTTCGCCGGCATTCGTATCATTATAGTCAAGGATAAATTTATGCACAAACTGCCCGGTAATAAAAAAAGTATTTGTTTCATTCAGAAATGGAATCCACGTGGGCCGGTCAAAGCCGAGCATATAGCTGATGGTATCCTTGTACACAACACTGTCATTGAACCAGCCGTCCCAGGCTTTC
Source organism: Deltaproteobacteria bacterium (assembly GCA_019307645.1). Next base: position 154 of record JAFDJF010000260.1, on the reverse strand, counting down.
CCAAAATCTGGACTCGCAGGATTAGTTACAACTCCCTGACGCAAACCTGAATATGGCTGGTCAATGGTATATCCGAACTCACCTCTGAACACGGTCCCGGACAAATCGTGAAAGTAATTAACGGTCGCGCCTATGGTATTTTTGTGGGGAAAGT
>JAFDJF010000804.1 GCA_019307645.1 Deltaproteobacteria bacterium | reverse complement strand
GTCATTAGCGACAATGCCATGCCTGGACGGATCTGCACCTGTGGCAAGTGTCGCGTGTCCAACGGCTGTTTCCGTGTTGGCGTGTTGATAGTGGGCGTTGTTGTAATGGGTGCCGTTTTCCAACAAATAACGGAAGCCTCCTTTGCCGAGGCGCTCCTTAAAACGCATGGGCAGGTCACCACGCAATTGATCTACTGTGATTTGCAGAACCAGTTTCGGTTTCTTATCATCAGCGGATGCGGGCAGTATCAGTCCGTGTGCAAGGAAACAGATGATCAATACCAGGAATAACCCTTTTAATTTCATAGTCTTCCTCCTTTAATTAATTCGCCACCGTTACCTAATCTTCCACAATATGCAATGTCAAACTAATGTTTGACACAAACCCAACTTTGTTCCATATTGGACGTTCAAAAAAACAAGTCACTAAGACTCCTGAGTTTTCTAATCTTCATACCACGGAGGTGTTGGGATGACAAACAATGCAGGATCAAGGCTGCTTCTTCTTTTGTTGGTTTTGGCGGGTTGTGCCGCAACAAAAATGTGGACAAGCAGCCCGGTTATTCAAACCTCCAGTAATCCTTATTATGAGGCCCAGATAGAGCCACTCACCAGGGACCACAACTTTTTTGTTTTTTTGTGTTTAAGGGTATTGACCCTAAGACTGTGAAAGAATTGACAATCCCACCTGATATCATTACTGCGGGACAAACTTTTTCAAAAGAGATCATGCCCGTTAGATTGATAGCATGGAGCCCTGTCAGAGAGAGCCGTCCAGAGGGCGAACGCGGTTTCAGTCCCGGTATGCTTCCGGCAGGTGAAAACGGTCTCATGTTGGTTGTGATGAAAGACGGAAAGCCAATCGTTGAAAAAATAACAGTAGATATAGAACAACAATAAGATCAATGATGATTGCTATCTGTTCCTACCATCATAACAGATAGAGTCCATTAGCAGACAGAGATTTGGACATAAGATGTCTGGGATGCATTGGGAACAAAAGACGGGTTTTTTCAAGGTGTGTCCCGACTCAATCTAACTGTACATAATCCTGAAAGCGAACAAATCCCAGATAATCGGATTTATCAAGAGTGAGAAAAGCGGAACGGGGTTAGGGCAGGCCGACTCGTTGACTGTACATCACAATCCTCCCAAATTCCTGCCAACTTCAACCTTACAGCGGTCTTTCGTGGCCGAAATCATCCGTTTAAGAAATCGGGAAATATCGCATGGGGCATAGGGCATGGAGCATGGTGTAAAGCGCTAGGCCCAAGGCGGGTTGCGTTTTTTATACAAGATCCCCAAGGAACCGGTGGGCCGAACAGATCCGGATGCCTTCTTTTGTCACAAGATCCACATCTTCTTGAAGTAAGACCTGTGTGGCCTGTACAGAGGGAAAGCGTACCTTCAGATATCGAAGAGACTTACTGAGGCTTTTCCCGGATTTTCTGCATTCAACAAAATGAACAGGCTCGCCATCCTCGACAACAACGAAGTCCACCTCCCGTCTGTCCACGTCTCTGAAGTAGCGGAGCTCCACGTCCCGGCCTTCAGTGTCCTCCAGGAAGAAACACCACTTCAGAAGGTGGCAGGCCATGAGATTCTCAAACCGGTATCCTGTGCCCTTCACCACCGTCCAATCTAGATGATAATGCTTTGCTTCCTTCTTGACGGCCCGTATCTTTGGCGCCCCAAAGGGATATATTCGGAAGATCATGTAGAGATTTTCAAGCATGTTGATCCACCGGGCCACGGATTGATGCGAAACCTGTAGGTCCTCTCTCAGGGCATTGATTGATAGCGGAGATCCGACCAGATCAGGCATGCGCACGACCATTTTCTCGATGATGCCCACATCCTGAACATTCTCAAGGTCCGTCAAGTCCCCCGTAACTACGCGTGAGCGGTATTCGCTGCTCCATCGTTTGCTTTGTCTTTCTGATTGAAGCAGGAAAGGTTCCGGGAAGCCGCCATAGGCCAGGAGATCCATTACCGTAAATGGTGACGGCGCAGCAAGCTCGGCATAGGTCAGTGGAAAAAGCCGATAATAGTGATAGCGCCCCTGAAGCGAGTCCCCGCCACGGCGATAATAGTCAAGCCTGGCACTGCCGGTTACCAGGATTTGTAGTTCATCTCCCCGCTTATCATAAAGGCCTTTCACGACCTGTCTCCACCGTGAATATTTGTGGATTTCGTCAAGTACAATATAGCCGGGACCGGTGGGAAATCGTTCAGTGATGATATTCTCTCTGTCTTCTGCATCATCCCAGTTCAGATATCTTTTCTTCGTATCAAAGCCGGCCGCCTTGCAGAGCCTTTTGGCCAGTGTGGTTTTTCCAGATTGTCTGGGCCCGCCGACAAAGACCATCTTGCGCCTCAGGTCGTCGGTAACCGCCTTTTCAATATACCTGTGCAGATATTCGACCATTTTTACCCCCATCAGAAAATACAAGCGAGTAATTTACGATATATGTCAATATACACGCATTTTAAGGCGGCTGCAACAAAAAAAAGACAGACTGTCTCAACGTAAAAACCGGGGTCAGGTCTTGACCTGGGGCATTTTTTGCACGGCCGTCGCCCCTGCATTCTTGAC
>JAFDJF010000259.1 GCA_019307645.1 Deltaproteobacteria bacterium | reverse complement strand
TTCCTTGATGTCATTGTAAGCAAATGATGCTTCGGATTTTTTGTCTTTGGATTTTATGAGATGGTACCAGAACTCTGTCTCGACAATACCGCTAACCTCACCTGGCGCCAACGCAAAAACCGCATCTTCAAATGGCTTTACCATTTGTCCGCGCTGGAAGGAACCCAGATCCCCACCTCCGGCGCTACTTGGGCACTGAGAAAATTCTTTGGCAAGCGTGGCGAAATCTTCACCTTTTTTCAGCCTCTGCTGGATCTCTTCTATTTTTTTTCGTGCTTCAGCTTTCTGGGATTCATCCGCCTTGGGGTCCACCTTGATCAAAATGTGGCTGGCCTTTACCTGTTCAGGGCTATTAAAAGCATCTGGATGGCTGTCAAAATAGCTTTTCGCCTCTTTGTCGGAAACCGTTATTTTTTCGGAAAATTGTTTGTCAATGAATTGTTTAATGGCAAGATCCCGTGTGATTTGAGTTGTCAGGTAGTTCTGTGAGAAATCCATATTCTGCAATGTTTTTTTGAATTCGTCCTCGTTGGGAAATCTTTTTTTCAGTGCATCTATCTGTTCATTGATCGCAGACTCTTCAACTTTGATTCCGTTTTTCTGGCTTTCCTGATAAAGCAGCTCGCGATTAATAAGCCTTTCAAGGACTTCATTTTTTAGAGTTTTCATTTGGGAGTCGTTAAAGGATTTTTCCATACGGGTAAGGCGCTGCTGGACAATATTCATTTCTCTGTTAAAATCAATTTGGCTGATCACTGCACCGTTAACTGCGGCAACTTTTGCCTTGGGCGTCTGCTTTTCCTGCGCCAATGACGGCAAAGTCATAGCTGCCACACTCACAACTGCTATCAAGGTTAAAAACAATTTCTGCGGTATTGTGTTCATTCAATTTTCTCCATCATAAATTAAGATCGGTAGTGTCTGCCAAATAAAAGGGCATCTCATCTCAATTATGACTAGATGCCCTTGATGTCAGTAACCCGGCAATCTACAGTTTAGTAACGTTTTTTGCTGCGGGACCCCGGTTGCCCTGTTCCACATCAAAACTCACCTGGTCACCTTCATCAAGGCTTTTGAACCCTGGCGAGTCGATGGCGGAGTAGTGGACAAATACGTCCGTGCCATCTTCCTTCTCAATGAAACCGAACCCTTTTTTATCACTGAACCACTTAACGATTCCCTTTGCCATAAGATTGACCTCCTTTCCAAGCATTCCGTGCTTCCGAAATCCAGGTCGCTGCTCTGGCAAAGAAAATAATCCTAGGAGGCTGTCCGAGAATGCCCTTTTCCCCAAACTCTTCGTCATGCCCGAAAAAATTATCCTCGGAATATCAACTATATGCCTGTGGTAATTTTTTCGGTCATTCCTCGATTTTGGAAAAAATTGCTATTCTCGGACAGCCTCCTGGGGGCAGTGTATAACCCGCGAAACAACAAGACAGTGGAGACAATTTCAAAACGCCCACTTTTGCCCAATCTCTGCGTCAGACTCAAATTTCAATCCTCGAAATATTTAACATATTCACCCCAAGGGCACTTACTTCGTGGCGCCTGCGGTTAAAATTTTCACCTTCCCCCGCTCAAAGTCCGGGATCTTCGACTTGACCTTGGACAAAATTGAACGTTTTGAAACTGCCTCAGTGGTCATTCCAATAAATTTTTGAAGCAACATCAGCAATTTTAAGCATATGGACTTGTGTGTCAACCAAAAAAGCCCGCTTTTTTTGGTTGATTGAGTTTTCGTGATGGGTTTTAGCCTGGAATTGAGTTATATTCGACCCGAATGTGTTTGCCGTTTCCGAATCGTTCTTTCATCGAAAAAGGTGAAGATATATTGTAACTGGTTCAGGGTTCAAGGTTCACGGTTAATTCCGATTTTACCGGGATGTTCTTCATGTTTCCAGAGCGACATAGCGTGTTCCTTGGACTTTGTGTGCAAGACCGTTTGGCATATCAAAAAGCCGGATGAACAGGGTATTTGTCTAAAGAATAGAGCCCCTCCTTCATCGCTTTAACCTTGAACCCTAAACCTTGAACCTTATAACCTGAGTAGTTTCGATAAATTAAATGAAAATACTTGCCCTCGAACCCTATTACGGCGGAAGCCACAAGGCCTTTCTCGACGGTTGGACAAAGAGAAGTCGGCACGAGTGGGACCTGTTTACCCTGCCTGCAAACAAGTGGAAGTGGCGAATGCGCGCGGCTGCAATTGAATTTGCTTATGAGGTAAACCAGCGTCTCAGTCGGTGCCAAACCTGGGATGTGATTTTTTGCTCTGATATGCTTAACCTGGCAGAGTTTCTAGGGTTGGCAGGGCCCAAGTTAAGAAAAATTCCCGCCGCTGTCTATTTTCATGAAAACCAGCTTACTTATCCTTCCCGATTTGAACAGGAAAGAGACAACCATTTTGCCATGACAAACATGACAACAGCCTTATCTGCAGTAAGCGTATGGTTCAACTCGTCTTTTCACAGAAAGGACTTCCTCTCGGCGTTAAAGGCATTTCTCAGACGCATGCCTGATCACAGGCCATTGGATGCTATTGAAGACGTGCGCAAAAAATCCAGGGTCTATCCGCAAGGGATCGAATCATTTGCTGTTCGCAAGGAAAGGTCGGCAGGACCCATACGCATACTCTGGGCAGCGAGATGGGAACACGACAAGAATCCCGAAGATTTCTTTGCGGCCCTTAAACATGTAAAGGAAAGGGATATAGACTTTCGGTTGAGCGTCATCGGAGAACAGTTTAAAGATGCACCGCAGGTCTTTACCTGGGCCAGGGATTTTTTTAAAGATCATATTGACCGGTGGGGCTATCAGGAAGGCCGCAGTGAATATGAGACTGCCCTTGGGGAAGCTGACATTATGGTGTCAACAGCTATTCACGAATTTTTCGGCATAAGTGTTGTGGAAGCAATTGCCGCGGGCGCCTATCCTGTTTTGCCAAAAAGGTTATCTTACCCGGAGATCATAAGCGGCATTAAAACAGAGACAGAAAATGAGTTTTTTTATGACGGCAGGGTCCGAGGGTTAGCCAAAAAAATAATTTTTCTCGCAGAAGTCACCCGGCAGGGCAGGCTATGGGGCGCTGACCGTATGCGGGGCGTTCGGGGTGTAGAACGGTTTACATGGTCAAAACTGCTACCGGTTTTGGACAGCGCCTTGGATTTAGTCGCAAAAAAATCATACGGTCATAAAAAATAATGTGCGCAAGAACATGACACGTACCCCTGATGGATTCATCCTTGACATACCATGCCAATTTTACTATGTTTTTTGAAAAATCACCTGTTATTCCTCCTCCTTCACGGCAGTTGGCTTATATATTGCGATGATATTATCCATTCCATCCATCTTGAGGTGACCACAATGCGGTTATGTATGAGACTGTTAATCCCGTGCGTAACTCTTCTGGCCCTCCTTGGTTGCGCGTCCACGCCGGCGCCTCAGCCTAACCGGAGGGAGGTTGAGATGCTTGCTGAAATTCAGAGAAAAAGGGGTGAGAGAAGTTCTCTTATCGCTTCACGCCTGTTGCAGCAGATCAAGGCTGTAGAAATGAAGTCCGGCAAGCGCGCGGCCTACGATTATTTAGTGCGCACAGGATATCGCTGGCCTTATGAGGCGGTAACGATTCGTAAGATCCTTTTTCCGGAACTCCCCCATACCGGACTGGATGATGAACTTCAGATGCTTGCCGATATCCAGGTGGAAAGAGGCGAGAGGAATGCACTCGTTGCTTATAAGTTTTTGCATCAGGCAAAAGCCGTAAACATGAAGGCAGGTAAACAGAGGACGATTGATTACCTGATGAAAGTCGGAATAAACTATCCCTATGAAGCGATGAAGATCCGCGAGACTCTTTTCCCGGAAAAAAAGACTACAACAGCAAAGGTCGATGACGCAATCAAACAAAGTATTGCACAGGCAAAAGAACAAGCCCTTTCTCAAAGCAAATCAGTGACATCTCAATCCTATACACCACGCCTGGAACCAATGACGGCTGTGACAAAAGAGCTCCATGGAAAGAAATTCAGAAAGAAATTTGCACTCGTTATCGGCATAAGCAATTATAAACATCAGGGTAAAGATGGCCTGACAAACCTTCTTTTTGCAGATGATGATGCAATTGATTTTTCTGATGCATTGGGAAAGCTTGGGTGGAGTTCCAGTCACATTAAAAAGCTGATTAATAAAACCGCAACCAAACGAAATATTGAAATAGCGCTTGAATCGTGGCTCACAAAGGCGGGAGAAAACGACCTCATCGTCGTTTTTTGGGCCGGCCATGGTTTTCCGGATCCCGAAGATCCTCGAAAGGTTTATTTTGCCTGCTATGATACGGAACTCTCGATTCCTGCAACAGGCTATCGCATGGATCGGGTTCGCCAATCCCTGGAAGAGAGAATGGCCCGTAACGTTCTGTTTTTTGGTGACACCTGCCACGCCGGAAAGTTGATCACTCGGGGAGAAAGACAAAATGCCATTGCTTCACATTTGAAGGATCTGCGCCGGCAAAAAAAGATTCCAAAGGGATGGATATTTATGGTTGGCGCTGAAACGGATCGTTATGCGCTTGAAAGTTCTTCCTGGTCCAATGGCGCGTTTACCTTCTGCCTGGTAGCGGGTATGCTGGGGAAGGCTGATGGGTTTGAAAGCATAGGCCCCAAGGATGGCGTTGTTACCATGCGCGAACTGCAGGCGTATCTAAATTCAGAGATGCCGGATAAGACCCAAAAGGCCTTTGGCGTCGCCAAAAGACCACTCATTACAACCACCACCGGAGATCCCGGCATCTGGGATTTATCCCTCACCGAATAATCGCCGTTGCCATTTCCCGGGGAGCCCCGCGGTCCGCCAAATGCCCCAGCAATCGGGAATATGGGAAGTTCATCCGTAATCTTCCGTAAAAAGTCACAACCAATTGCAATATAACAAAAAAATCGACAAAAAAGCAGATGTTGATCTTTAT
>JAFDJF010000258.1 GCA_019307645.1 Deltaproteobacteria bacterium | reverse complement strand
CTGGATCAACTCATTGAGTTTCCCGGGTACGCTCAGATCGTTTCCATCTACAGCAAGATCCCTCAAGAAATCATGCACGCCGGAGTAGATGATGCGGAGGGAAAACATTGGAAGCTGATACTGCTTCTTCAGATCATGAATATTGCCGGCCTGTCCTCAATCCATGAAGAGATATTAAGAGACATTAATCGAACCCTTGCCTGGCTCATTCAGCATGACGACATCCAAGTGATTCATCGATCACTTGAAAAGACATTTGCCATGTTGAGGATGAGTGCCGGGAAGTTCCCTGCGACGACATTGAACTGCGTCCTGAACATGGGGCGAGGGGTCTATAAGACTGATGACAGCGACCTTGTGGACTTTTTTATTGATTCGGTTGTTTCCCTTGGATTTCAGACACCCGAGCTGGGCGGCGTGGGTAATGACTGGCAGATCAGGGTAAATTCCTCTCATATCCAGAATATTCGTGTCTGGCTCGAGATAATAGAACTGAATCCAAAATGGTCCAAAAAACTTCTGTCCTCGTTGAATATCAACCTCTCTCTGAGCGGTGTATTTATTAAGGATACGGATCTGTTTCCCCGGGACATAACACAGTTGCTGAACAGCGACTTAAGCCCTGTGTATAACCTTGTCAAGCAGTTGACGCGTCTTTTCCCTGCCTATTTTAATGACATCGGGGCTGAAGGGGGGCTAAGGGATATCTCCACGGAGATTGATGAACTTTGTCAGCGCAAAGACGTCCTGATTCATTTTTTGAGAAAACAGAGCCACGTTGAAAGCAGCAACCAGATCGTCGGGCTCATGGAAGGGACCCTGAATTTCTGGAAGACCGGGAACAAAGAAGGCGTAAAATCTTTTGTCCCCCCCCAAATTTACGAGCAGATAGAGACTGAAGGGCAGTATATCGACGGGGTCCACAGTGTTGTCAAAAGACTTTTTGATGTCCGGGGGATTACTGATATCACCGATCTGCTGCGTATAGAAAAAGATCAACTGCAGGCATTGAAGGATGATATGCCCGGTATTTCAGCGCAGGATTTCAACAGACTGGAACTGGCGATCAAGTTGTACAAGCTTCTTTATCAGAAATATCATCTGGGTTTTACGGAAATGGATTCCTACCTTGCCCGGTTGCAGTCCAGTGGCTTACCCGATCTTGCGAAACTGAAAAAAGCCTTTAAACAAGAGAACCCCATGCGCAAACTCAAAGCACTGTTGGGTTATCTGGATAAGCTGGAGAGGGTTGTTCTTTCTTCCGGGGGCTATGAAATCAGGGAGGACATTTACCGGAAACGGCATTTCACAGTGGACATCCCATCCATGTACGGTAGCTACCATGAGATGAAATTTGATGCGCTGGGCCTGACATTTCGAGTGGAGTCTCTGGTGAACGTGCTTTTTGAAGAGATTGTCGACAACTTTAACCTGGCGGTGATTACAAGGGCTACGATTTCCGAGATCCATGAATATATGCGTCTGTTTGACTGGGCCTTGCGGTTGGACGGTATCACTTCAACGGAGATGGGACGTCAATTGGATCTGCTGGCACACGCCCTTGAGATCCGCAGATTTTCCGCTACGCAGTATCTGGATATCTTTCGTGGTTTTTCCCAGGCCGTGAATAACGTCGTAAATGATTACTTTAACAATATGCACCAGGAAAACCTGTTGAAGATCCTCGACACATTGCCGATTGAGAGGTTAATGGCCAAATATCTCCCCCAGGCAGCGGAAGTGGACATGGAAAACCTGGCTCACCGTGTGACAGAAATATTTTTGCGGGACCGAATCGCCGGCTCTCTGGGTCTTCAGCAGCTTGATCTCTTCCTGAGCCGTATTTTGAGCACGCTGTACCGGCAGTTGCATGAACTTCCGAAGGACAGCCTGCAGCTGCTTCTTGGAAGTGATCCCCAAAAGGCAGTGACGCCGATCTACCCAACAAAAAAGGGCGTTTTAGACATTATCCATCTCGGGAACAAGGGCTTGAATCTGGTGAAAATGAAGAGTTACGGTCTGCCAGTGCCCCCGGGTTTTATTATTACCACCGAGGTTTTCAGATGCCGGGAAATCTTTGATCAATACCCCCCTGCAAAAGAGAATTTCAAAGACATGGTAGCGCTTGAGATAGCGCGCATTGAAAAAATGACCGGCAAAACCTTTGGTGATCCGAAAAACCCGTTGCTTTTTTCAGTAAGGAGCGGGTCTTCTATATCTCAGCCCGGAATGATGTCTACGTTTCTTGATGTGGGGATCAACGAGAATATTGTTCAGGGCATGGTTGCCTTGACAGACAATGAGTGGTTCGGCTGGGATACCTATCGGAGATTTCTCCAGTCTTATGGCATGGCCTATGTCCTTTCGAGAAATGATTTTGATGACGTTATTGCTGATTTCAAACAACGGGTGGGCATCCCGTTTAAGAAAGATTTTTCCGGGCAACAGATGAAGGATGTCGCTCTGGCATATAAGAAGCTCATCCTTGACAATGGAATAAAACTTGAGGAGTCTTCTGTTGAGCAGTTATATGTTGCCATAGAAAAGGTTTTTGACTCCTGGCATTCCTCCAAGGCAGAAACATATCGCAAAATCATGGGCATCTCAGACGACTGGGGGACAGCCGTAACGGTTCAGTCGATGGTGTTCGGAAACTATTCACCCAAGTCAGGATCAGGGGTGTTTTTTACCCATAACCCGAGGTGGTCGGGAGATATGGTGTTGCCGTGGGGAGATTTTACACGTGGGAATCAGGGCGAGGATGTTGTGTCCGGCCTTGTAAAAACCATGCCCATTTCAAAAAATCAGGCAGAGATTGAAAACAGACCAAAAGACACGGCACTGGAAGTTATATTTCCCGAGATCTATCATGCCATGAGGGAATGGGCAAAAAAACTTGTCTATGAAAAAGACTGGAGCCCGCAGGAGATGGAGTTCACATTCGAAGGCCCTGATGCAAAAGATCTTCATTTTCTCCAGACCCGTGACATGGTTATCAGAGAGAGAAGAAAAGTCTATTCATTTGATGTGGAACAGGACGTTCCGGCTATACTTCTTGAACATGGGATAGGTGTGAGCGGAGGAGCCATGACGGGGAGGGTCGTTTTCAACCTTGAGGAGATTCGTCACTGGCGAAAGGTAGAGCCTGACACCTCGCTTATTATCGTGCGGGGCGATACTGTGCCCGATGACATCAAAGAGATCTATGAATCTGACGGCTTACTGACGGCTCGTGGCGGTTCTACTTCCCATGCTGCAATTGTGGCCCACAGACTGGGGAAGACCTGCGTTGTGGGATGTTCGAACATGGTCTGCATGGAAAAGGAAAGTACATCCTCTTTTGATCAAGTTTTGTTACGATCGGGGGACTGGATAAGCATTGACGGCCTCGAGGGGTCTGTATATCTGGGCAAGTTGAAAATCCGTGAAATTGAGGAGGGCTAGCATGGAAAATACCACACAATCCGGGAGCGCCGGCGACCTGATACTGGGTATTAACGGGCTTGGCAGGATAGGAAAGCTCACATTGTGGGACCATGTGGCACGGAAGTATTTTAAGGAGGTGGTGATCAATGTGGGGAGGAATGTGGGCACATCTCTAAATGACCTGGCCCATTATCTGGAAAGAGATTCCACCTACGGATCACTTGGCGGGTTTTTATATGGTTACAGGGGGTCCCAGATGATCAGAGATGTGGACGAGAAGGCCGGGACCATGACGTTTGATGGGACAAAAGTCACGATTTTGCGGAAATCCCGAAATCCGAAAGATATTGGATGGGAGGATCATGATGTCCGATTGGTGATAGACACCACGGGACAATTCCTGGATCCTACCGCGCCTCCCGATGCCCCGAAAGGTTCTGTAAGAGGCCATCTTGAGGCAGGAGCAGAAAAAGTGATTGTCTCAGCCCCTTTTAAGATCAAAGACAAGTCCAGGCCAATGCCCGATGACGCGGTTACGACTGTCATGGGAATAAATGAAAATGATTACGACCCGCGGGTTCACAGGGTTATTTCAAATGCTTCGTGTACGACCACCTGTCTCGCCCATATGATAAAACCCCTTCTGGACGTCTTCGGTTCGCAAAGAATTTTGACTGCTTCCATGGCAACCGTCCACGCAGTGACAGGCTCTCAGGAGGTGCTGGACCGGCTTCCAAAGACTGGGGCAACGGATCTCAGAAAAAACCGGAGTGTGATGAACAATATTATCCTTACGGCTACAGGTGCTGCAAACACGCTCGGTCTCGTGATCCCTGAAATGAAAACGATTGGGTTTATCGCTGAATCCGTGCGGATTCCCACCTCAACCGGGTCATTGATCATCCTGGTAGTGAATCTCCAGGAAGAGCCTTCAGGCGAGTCGATCCGCAGGGAGGTGATCAATGGTGTATACAGAGATGCGGCTGCCCGTGATCCACGCGGATACCTTCATTATACTGATGAGCAAAATGTGTCCTGCGATATCATTGGGCTTCCCAGGGCCGCCGCCATGATCGAAGGACACGAAACCCATACGCGCACTGCGGATGTAAACATCGATTTAAAAAAAGTATGTCAGATTGAAGGAGGAGAAAGCTCGTCTCAAGATAGCCGGGGCATGATTCGGATTGCCATTACACAAACGGTTATCTACGGGTGGTATGACAACGAGATGGGAAGCTATGTAAACATGCTTGGCGATCGAACGGTTTCGGTGGCAGCGGATCTGTAAGGGGGTATCCATTTAGCGCAAGTTTCACTTTCCTAAATATTTACTGTAGGTTAGCTTTTTTTTGTGACGTAAGACATTTTTTTGATGATATTTTATTAAAAAGGATATATAAAGAAAAATTTCACAATCTAATGAACATGTTTTACAATGATGCATGCGATATCAGCCTCCTAGCAGTGCCAGTTCTGAGGCGGGTGGTGTGGATTAAAGCAGCTTAGGGTTCGCGCAAAAATAAATTCACATTTTTGGCGCTCAGATTTAGGTTAGCAGTAATAGTGGACTATTTCAAGATTTTTGCTCTTCAAAATCTGCCAAAAATGGCCTGAAGATGAGATGCCAAAATGTGAAGTTATTTTTGCGCGAGCCCTTAATTGCCGCACCTGATATGCAAATTATTTAAGGGAGGAAATTGAAGGTGAAAACTTATACAGTAAAAGATTTAATGGTGCCTTTGTCTGAATATGCAACGGTATCAGAGGATGCATCACTGTATGAGGCTGTCGTTGCCCTTGAAAAGGCTCAGGATGAATTTAGCACCCACCTGGAAAAGGCTCCGGAGGAATTCGTCACCAAAAGGCACCCGCACAGGGCGATTTTGGTTCTGGATAAAAACGGAGATGTGGCCGGAAAAATCAGCCAGTTGGATGCGCTGAGGGCCCTGGAGCCAAAATATTCAGAGATGCACGACGGCACCGGAATGCATCGATACGGATTCACCAAAAAATTCATGCAATCCCTGCTTGAAAATTATCGTTTATGGGATTCCCCGTTAGAAGTCATTCGTGCAAAATCAGATACAATCCCCGTATCCAGTTTCATGTATGTACCCACCGAAGGGGAATATGTGGATGAAGATGCCACCCAGGACGAAGCCATCCATCAGCTGGTTGTGGGGCATCATCAATCTCTTTTGGTCACAAAAGAGGGAAAGATTACGGGAATTCTTCGGTTGTCGGATGTATTTGCCGCCGTATTTTATAAAATGAAAGAAATCCATGAAAAATAGCCCCGCAAAGCAGGGGGAAGCATCAGTATTTTTAATGAGGAGGTAATAATTAAGATGAGTAACCAGACTGCTGATAGTGCAGCGAATACGTTTGACTGGAAAAAA
>JAFDJF010000257.1 GCA_019307645.1 Deltaproteobacteria bacterium | reverse complement strand
AGTGTAGTTCACACTACATGAGGTTCAGAAAAGCATGCCTACACGCGCAGTTCATGCACTATAGCGCGAGTGAAACGGTTTTTGTCGACAGGATTTATGCAACGTTAGGGTATACTTTCAAATATGTTATCACTTCCCATGCTGCCTTCCCTGCACTTGCAACGCTTTCAGCAATACTCATGGGACCCAGTACGGTTCCGGCAGCAAAAACACCGTCTTTTTGGGTCCCGGAGCTTTTTTCAGGTGTACGGACAAATCCTGAATCGGAAAGTTCAATATTTAACTGAGCCGAAAGCTCTGGCAGATCCATACCCGGAGTAAGCCCGACGGACAGGACTATCAGGTCAAAAAATTCTTCTTTAGATTCGCCTGTGGCACTGTCAAAATAGGTCATCCGCAACCGGTCATCTTCTGTCTTGAATACATCTCCCGGTATGGCCCGTATCAAACGCACATCATTTTGAACCTTGTTAAAAAAACGCTGAAAATCCCTGCCGAAAGTCTGTATATCCATATAAAATAAAGTAACCCCGGTTTCAGGTTGTCTTGACTTTATGAGGCTTGCCATGCGAAGTGCGGAACCGCAGCATACCTTGGAACACCACAAATGGTTGAGCTTTGCATCTCTGCTTCCCACGCATTGGATAAAGGCAATCTTCTCCGGCGCTTTATCATCTGAGGGACGGGTTACCAGGCTTTGCTTTCTAAGCACTCTTTCCAAATCAAGGTTGGTAATGACATTGTCAAAACGACTATATCCATAAGGTTTTCCGGCAGGATTAAAGGGTGAAAATCCAGAGGTAATAATGATTGCGTCAGTTTCGCAGGAATGACTGGGACCCTTATTGTCAGCAAGGCTGACCACGAATCTGCCGGAACTTTCCACTTTTTCCATATGACTGCCCAGATGAACTTTTATTCCGGGGTTGTCAGCCACATCCTTAAGTTTCTCTTCCACAATACAGGCCCCGCACCGAACGCACTTGTCCGTGGCCTTACATGTGAATTGTCGGGCATGGCCGCCTAAGACATCTTCCTTTTCCACAAGTTCAACACCAATGCCCAAACGTGCCAGCTCAAGAGCGGCTGAAAGGCCTGCGATACCTCCACCAACAACAAGGACACTCTTGCCATTTACGTTCAATTCAAATCTCCTTTTAGGGTTCGCGTAAAAACGGCGGGCGATTCAGGCGTCTAAGCAGGGGATAGGCCCCCAGACCGGGTAATAACAGAAGGGAGTCTCGGAAGAGTGTTAGCCATGTCATTTTCTCAGCATTCGGGTCTGAAGAGAAGCACCCACAACTGATACTAAGACCTCTTGCCAGACTAATGACAATTGCGATCATGAACATGGTCATCATTGCATTATACAAAGTCAGTGAAACCCACTCAAAGAGTCCAACAATCAAAAATATACCGACAACAGCCTCCATCCAGGGTATCAGCAGGGCAAAAAAATTTACCAGCTCAGCAGGAACTAGTTTGTAATTGGATATGGCATACGCAAATTGGTCCGGGTTCATGATCTTATCAGCGCTGGCGTATATAAAAACTGCCCCGAGAATCGCTCGCAGGACTCTCCAAAGCCAAATCATCCACCCTGGAGCCTTTTGCATACTCCTGTTGTTTCCCGTTGAATCAAGAAATTTTCCTGTTTCCATAACCTGTTAATATTCCGTCTGACTTTTTTCAAAAAAATTGGCGGTAGTGATTACCCCGGGCTCCAACTTCAATATTGAAACTAAACCTTGAAATATCGTCCGGGGATCATCGATGGCTCCGTTGTGCGTTGCGGCCACCAGACGCAGGGTCCCTGAAGCATCCCGTTTGATAAATAAAGAGAACGGCGTATGAATCCCGGGGCCGATTATCTTTTCTACACGCAATGTCGGGTCGGGAATTACAGGAAATACCAACCCGTAATCATTCATGAAACCCTCGACCACTTCTCTCGTATTCCCAAGGGCCACCCCCAATATTTTTATTTTCCCTTTCAGTTCCGGCCTTTCTTCAATCAGTTTATAGACTTTACTAAGTGACAATGCCTGGGTTTGGCATGGGAAGCAAAAGACATTCAGGACTTCAAGGACCAATAGATCCGCTTGAATGTCCTCAATAGTAACCATTTCTTTGTCTTGAGGAAGACCCAGGTAGCTTAGATCTCCGGACATTTTAGTGGTCGGCAGGGGAACATAGGGAAAATTATCACCTGCCTTTAAAAGCCGTGGTTTATCAGTCCAGGGAATCGGGTCTTTTCTGAAAGTGTTTGAGCCTATGGCAAGCAAAAGACTCATCACACCTATGAGAATAAGCCCATTTATTTGGTGAATAAACCACCTTTTTGTTTCCAGAGAAATCATACGTTAATAATATCGCGCCCGTGTTTGATGGTTTCGTAAAAAATCAATATTTGATGGTCTCGTAAAAAGTCGGAAAATACTATATTCTGTCATTCCGGCGAAGGCCGGAATCCAGTCTTTTCAAATGCTTGCAGACGGTCTGGACTCCGGTTTTTACCGGAGTGACGACTTTTTACAGGACCGTCAGTGCTTGACAGGGTAAATAATTGAGAACATTTGCCAGAGATCTATTGTTCCTTCCATCCGGGAAATGGGAAGATGTATTTTTCACAAGCCAATCGAGGAGGCCATACGGTCTTCATTTTCCCGTCAACCCATTGTACAAGGTAGGTCGGAAGTCTGTTTTGCTGCGTTTTTTTTCCATATGAAACAAATTTTATCGGGCCAATAATCGACGACATGTTAGTATGCGCCAGGGCATCACGGATGGCTTCATGACTAAAATTTTTTGAACGCCGTAACACGTCTGCAACCACCTGCATGGCAGCATATGCGTCTGCACCATGGAAATTTGGCTGTGCATGATATCGCCTCAAAAAGGTTTCATAAAATTCCTTGCTGCCATCATAGGGGACAGAAGGATTCCACACGCTGATCGAATACACGTAATTGGCTGCTGCGCCGGCCTCCTTCCCGAACTGCGGCAAAGAAAATCCTCCACCCAGGCCCACAAAGATGGACGGGTTAACATTGAGCTCCTTACACTGGCGCATGATATTCACTGCGTCACTCAGATACGAGGCCATTGCGACCACATCGGGCTTTTTTTCATTGATCTGCTTCAGCACAGACCTGAAGTCTGTTATCTTTTCATCGTATATATGGTCAACAACAATTTCATACCCCGCTTTCGTACAAGACTCTATCATCCTCGCAGAACTCAGCATCCCCGTAAATCCCTTTGACCGGACAATCGCTATAGTCTTTGGCTTAACCACTTCAGAAAGGAACCACTGTAGCCCGTTTCCATATTCGCTAAACGGCGGGTTTAAACGAAATACATATTCCCAACTCTGTTCTGTGATCCGATCTTCCGTAGCCGCACTCATCAAAAAGGGAACCTTATGGGATTGAGCTATTGATGCGACTTCCCACGCTACCAGACTTGATAACCCACCAACAACCATCGACACGCCTTCTTGAGATATCAGATTCTCCATGGTAGAAATGGCTTTCTCAGGTTGTGTCGGCATGTCTAGATAAATCAGTTCTATTGTGACCCCGTCGGGAAATTGTTTTTGAAGTTCCTCAAAAGCCACCATAAATGAATTTTTTTGTATATTTCCAAAATGGGCAAGGTCCCCGGAAAGATGGAAAAGGACACCAACCTTTATGGCCTCTCCGGAAGCTGCCGTGCCTGGAAGGCTCATCAAACAGGCGATTAAAATGGCGAATAAAAATCTGAAATGAAATCGCAGCATGTTTTTCCTCCACGGCGATATTTTGGCGATGTCCGTATTCCGTTGTCGGTTGTCCGCAATTTCGGCGTCAGATTCGGATTTTTATCTGACGCAGATATTAGCGAAAAAGACAGTTTTCGTTCGGGCACTATTTAACTGGGGTGGTTAAAATCCTTGTCTTCCCCCGCTCAAAGTCCGGGATCTTCGACTTGACCTTGCGAAAACTATCTCATTTCTGGATGGACACTACCGATGGTTTCCCCTTGTGCCGGCAAATGCGCCATTGACACTGTATTTTTCTCTCCCCAACATATCGTGAAGGTGAAGGACTCCCTTGACCCTGTTGTGCCTGTCAACAATCACCAGATGGGTAATCGCATATAATTCCATAATGCCCAGGGCCTCAGCGATGGTCAGGTCTTCGTCCACAGTTTTGGGTGACGGTGTCATAATCTCTTCTGCCGTCATATCAAGGATGCTTTCCTGCCTGACAAGGGCCCTTCTCAAATCACCGTCAGAGATCATGCCCGCAAGTTTTTTGTTCTCATCAACAACGACAGTGGCGCCTAGCCCCTTGTTATTGATTTCATTGATGGCATCTCGAACCCGTGAGTGGACAGGGACCATGGGTATACGGTCATCAATGAGCATGATGTCCCTGACTTTACTGGCAAGCCGTTCTCCAAGGCTTCCCCCGGGATGAATTTTTTTAAAGTCATCCCTGCCGAACCTGTGGCGGTTGATCAGGACTACGGCCAGTGCATCACCCATGGCCAGGGAGGCCGTCGTGCTTGCCGTAGGTGCCAGTCCCATGGGGCATGCCTCTCTTTCAATGCCCACGTCAATCACAACGTCAGATGCCATGGCCATAGGAGAATCCAGGCCTCCGGTGAAAGAGATGATCCTGACCCCAATTTCTCTCAGCAGTGGTAGTATGTTGTTGATCTCGGGTGTGTGTCCACCATTGGAAATGGCCAAAACGATGTCATTACCAGTGACCATACCAAGGTCCCCATGGCTGGCCTCTGCCGGATGGAGAAAAAAAGAAGGTGTTCCTGTACTGCTGAGGGTCGAGGATATTTTCCTGGCCACCAGCCCGGATTTTCCCATCCCGGTGAGGATAACCCTTCCCTTGGCCTTCAGGATCATATCCACCGCCTCTTCAAACTCAGGGCCAACCCGTTCCACGAGGCTTAAGATACCCTGTGCTTCTATTTTTAAAACTTCTCTGGCTTCATCAATTGGCATTGTGAGG
>JAFDJF010000256.1 GCA_019307645.1 Deltaproteobacteria bacterium | reverse complement strand
CAGGATAATCCCTTCCCCCTGCCTGCCGCTGATCTGTTTGACCACCACAGGATACCCCCCCAACCGTTCAATGGCCTCCTGGAAACCTTTGGGCGAATTTATGAACACCGTTTCAGGGACCTCAATCCGCGCCCCAGTCAGGGTTTGTAAGGTAAGAAACTTGTTTTTGGCCAGGCGTATGGAATCCAGGTCGTTTACCAAAGGGATCCCCATAAGGCTGAAATGTCGTATCAAGGCCAGGCAGGAGTCCCCTATAGTCGCGCCCTGGCGTGGCAATACTACGTCCAGAGCATCCATACCCGAGTGGCCTACCAGAGTTGGTCTGCCTCTTTCAAGGACAGGCCAAACCCTATAGGGATGAACAAGGGTTGCCCTGTGCCCTTGTTCAGAGGCCGCTTCTGCCAACCGTCTGTTTGGATGATAATCACGATCCCTGACTGTTATTATTCCTATGTTCATACCCATAGCTATTGGTTTAAATACCTAACCCGGACAAGCCGGAATCAAATTGAATATTGAATAATTACTAAGATACACAAGTTTAGCACCCCTATTTTCCAGAAAGCGATGCCCTGTCGGCGCGCAAGATATAAAATCAGATGTGAATCGAGACGGTTATATTTTTTTCTGTAAGGGGATATGTGGGTCATCTATTCCACCTTTTCGCAGTGTCCTGATATTTGGGATAGATCTACTAATTTATATCATTTAGCAACTGTTACACTTCATCCCAAATATCAGGACACGCTGCAACTGATCAGATTCATATCGCCTGGAAGAAAATAATATAACCGTTACGATTCACACCTTCGACATGAATCAACTCTTTAAAAATTCAAGCCCCGCTGTAGATAAGGGGTGCGAAACTTGATTAAGATACTAAAGCATCCTTTCCGGTATCCAGACCCCTACCTCTTTGTTCAGGCTCTCGCTGTAAAAGGTGGCTACCCGCCTTGTTTTATTGCGCAGGGCTATTTTCTGAGTAGCCACATTATCCTCGCCGATAATCGAGAAAAGCTTCTTGTTGCCGATCCTTTCAGTCAGGCCCTCCAAGAGCTTTGTGCCTATACCCATGCCCCGGTATTCGGGCCTAACCGATGTATAGCCACGCTCCAGGTGTTTGCTGAGATCAAGACCTGCCTTCCTGTTGACCGCCTCAACATACTCAGGTCTTGGATGCTTCAAGCTGGAATTTCCCACTATCATGTCATGTTCAAGGACATAGCCGATCAAAAAGGCCCGCTTAAGGTTGTACCTGACCCACTTCGTTCCCACTGTTCCCCCTGCCTCTATCAATCTACAGATTTCGTCCAGGTATCCCGGTGGAAGGTCCCGAGGCTTAGCGAAATGATAAACCATGTTTTCTCCCAGACCGCAGACCGAGATTCCGTCGTCCTGCACCCGCCAGTGAACTACCTTTTTGACGCCATGTCTATTCACATAAAGTAACAGATAGGCCGGATCATTCAGTCCGTTCCAAAGGGGGCGGCCGGGCAACCGGGATAGTTGAGTGTAAGCTGTTGGTGTTTTTTGAAACTGATCGACGAGGCTTTCAAAGGGTAAACCAGGAGGGATACGGCGCACCCACGAATGGGCGATGTTGGGATTGGACCCAACAAAACGTACCAACCCCCTGACCAAAGTGCTCTCTGGTCCTGCCGGAATCACTACGTGGTTCCACACCTCGGCCCTGGAAACGTCCCACAAGGACTTAGTCAGGGGCTCTAACGGTCCAGCGGGATCATGCCATTGTATAAGTCTCAAACCGGCCTGGCTGGCTGCGGCCATATTTTCTAGGCCTGCCGTGTCATCAAGGGGGCATGTCAGGCCCAGGTAAAAAAAAGGCTGTTCTCCAGCCATCTCAGCGGCCATTTCGGCCATATAAGCAAGCGTTAGGCGATCATCCTCAATTAAAAAACCATCTGCTCCAGTCTCACGCACCTGCTCTTTCAATATAGTCAAGAAGATCGAGGGCGAAATTAAACCAGTCCGGGAGTCAGAAAGTGCCCCAAAAGGCAGCACCAGTGCCGGAGCCAGATAGTCTTTTAATGGCAGCCCGGTGAAGTCGGGTAATGATGATTGTTTTAAAGCTCTGCTCCCCCCTAACCCGTCGACTAACTCAAAAAGCGGGCTCAGGTCAGTATCCGGCAGCAGGCTGTCCACATAATCCGCAGCATCCTTTAATAGCATGTCATGACCCAGCAGGGCCACATGAAGGTCGGACCGCAGTTTTTTGGTAAAACGGGCAACGGTCAGAGCGGCCGGCAACTGATCCGGAGCACATACGGTCAGGATCAGAAGCTCAAGATCCTGATGCGCGATCCGATAGGCCAATCTCTTCCGGCAAAGTAAAAGAAAGGGATTAGTTTCCTGATCCTCTAAAAATGCCCCTACCCCGGTCCAGTCCCTCACGGCAGGATTAGAAAAACCGTTCCATCGAATACTGGATGGGTAAAAGGCAAGGGAGCCTAAGGCAAGCAGATCATTTATTTCTTTTAGAGCCGCCATGCATAGCCCGGGGCGGTAGAAATCCTCTGTTCTAAGTATTTTCAGACTGCGGCTTACCGCTACGATTTTACTTTCCAAATATCCATGGTTAGTGGCCAGATTGGCCAGTAGAGCGGCGGTGTATGAGTCAACTTCTTTATAGTCTCCCTTCATTTTACGTTTTTCAATCACGCCCATAAGGCCGGTCAGGTTCTCTGAGGTAATAAAATGGTTTAGAAAGAAATCCAGATTTGCATCGTATTGTTCGATACATATTCCAGTACCTGACAGCTTTCCTGCCGCATCAGCCAAAACCCATGGTGGGGCGGCTGGGCTGGTAACCGGCGGATGGACCAGCAGGATATTAGCTATTGCTCTCTTTTTCATAACAATTTAATTTATCGTGTGATTTGCGGAGGCGTGCACCCAACACTCTGCAAATATTAAGTGCAATCTGGGGATATTCCCTTACAATTTCTGCGAATTCCCGCTTGTGGAGCATCAAAAGGTGGGTCTCTTTTTCCGTGCGGATCGTAGCAGAACGTGGCATGTCTTCAAAAAGGGCCATTTCGCCAAAATAATCTCCAGCGCTGATTCGGTCCAGTTCAATTTCATGGCCTTGCTCCTGGCCTTTATTGACAGATACTTCACCTTCAATAATGAGATACATGATCTCTCCAGGGTCACCCTCTTTGATCACAGTCTCGCCAGGCTGAAATACGCTCTCTTCTGTGACAGATGCCACGGCTGCAAGTTCGGTTATAGAGAGCTCTTCAAATATCTGAATCCTCCTTAAATGCAGAATCTTGTCAGGGACGCTGATTTCTGTTCCCATACCATCCTCCTTTTTTATCGGGCGAGCCTGTTTCAGATCAAAGACGCATCGAGCCATCTGACAAATATAAACCTTTTCGGATCCTGTTAGGTTCTCAACAACTTCCTTAACCACCTCATCAACACCCTGATGAGAGACTAAATTCAGCGTAAGAACAACCGTGACCCAGTTCTGTTTGGCAAGAAGGTGGGGGTATATGGCAGCCGGATCAGAATCAAAATCAGGCAATTTAAACTTTTTTCTACCCACGGCCAAACACTGGGATGGGGGAAGGTCTTCTACAAGGGGCATCATGATTCTCGACAAAGAAGGGTCTAACAAATCATCCAGGGCTTCAAGGCTGTTTGATCTCCGCCGAGGATCGGCTGACGAAATACCCCGCCAAATGGTCCTCATCCGACCGGAACGATCCTGTATGGCCAGCACCCTTAAAGCGTTTTCAAGACGCACTTTGCTTTTCTGTCCCAGGTGGTCCAGGAGCAAGTCTCTCTCGCGACTCTCAGGAAAAAACCGGAGGGTCTCTGCCTCAGCCATGTTTCTGTAGCTTCTCTCAAGCTGAAACCGGGCGGCCCGGAATATATCTAAATTCTTTATGTCCATGGATTCCAACAAATAGAAGAGGCCATCTCGGACCTTACGCCTTGGTATGGTGAGGGATTCAACGAGCAGTTGAGCGTTCTGGTAGGAAGAATTTTCAAGCCTGTGTTTTGCTTTTTCATGGACGCGATTTGAAGGGTCATTCAAAAGGTTAATCACTGTTCTCAAGTCGTCATCATCCTCTATTTCAAACACCTCCAGGGCTGCCATGCGTACAGATTCCATGGGATGAGAAAGATAAATATGGGCCAGAGTATTCATGTCAGGAACCCCAAGTCGGTTAAGGCCTGCCAAGACAAATGGGAGGATAGGGCCATTCTTTTCCGCGCCCAGCATCTTTTCCAGCCGGGAAATGTAAGTACCCTCTCCGGACTCTCCGGCAGCAATTACGCCTGCCTTTCTCTCGGTAATATCATCTTCATCAAGCCAGGTATCAATAATTTCCCTGTACTTTTCAGGATCTTGACGATAGAGACCTGTGAGCGCATAGGCCTTGACTTCAGGATACTTTGTGGTTTTAAAGACTTCCACTTCAAAATCGGATGAAAGTCCAGGATCAAGCCGGTTTGCGGCCTTGACAAGGGCAGCCATGAGATCCGGCCTGTCTGGTTCGGCCAACTCTTTAAATACCCTGATAGCCTCATCCCCTGCCTGTGGTGAAAGCATAGAGAGAAGTTCAATTTTGGTCATGTTCTCCTGGTTTTTAAGGGTGGAAAGAATATAGCTGTCCAGTCCTTGCATCCGCAGCGACTTGAGCAAACGGGCATACCACAGGCAGTCATTACCCTGGGCAGACAAAAAGGCCTGAACCAATTGGTTCTTCACTTTTTTGTCATTGAAGACGTCACCAACGTCCTTGTCTTCCAGGGACTTGAGGTCCAGCATATTCCTGGATATCAAGTCGAGCAGAATTTTCGAGTACCCTCTCTTGAGAAAAAAAGTTGTGATGATCCATCCCCCCACAAAGATAATCGCCACAAGGGAAAGGTGCCTGGGATGGACGAGTCCCTCCGAAAGCATGATGAATCCCGCGCCCATAAGTACCCCAATCCGCACCACGGTCCCCCTTAAAAACGGCCTGATCACATTCCTGTAAGATTCCGG
>JAFDJF010000255.1 GCA_019307645.1 Deltaproteobacteria bacterium | reverse complement strand
ACATCTTCAAACGACTCGTGTGCCATGACATGACACCAGTGGCAAGTGGCATAACCGATGGAAAGGAAGATGGGTTTATCTTGTTCTTTTGCCTTTTTAAAAGCCTCATCGCCCCAGGGATACCAGTCAACCGGATTGTCTGCATGCTGGAGAAGGTAGGGACTCTTCTCGTAAGCCAGGCGATTACTGATTTTTTCATTTTTTGCGTCATCTGCATACATAAGTCCACTCCAGAAAAAAGTTGATAGAATAAAGGCTATCATTGGTATGGGTTTCATTTCATCGCCCTTTCGAGATACATTCGGGGATTACAAACGGGCTCTACATTAAAACGATTCTGTCTGTCCTGTTTTATATATTTCAACATCCATGCCAAGACTTCTCAGGCCTTAGAAAACAATATGAAGTCATTAAAATCAACGTGTTATATAAAAAGTGAGATGTTGCGCAGATCTGTTTTTCACAAATAACTAGAGACACTTGCGAGACAGTTCTCGAAGTAAGGCGATTCCTCTAACACTGTGATATAACGGCTTATTCTGAAAACCATTTCGAATTGCGGCCAACTGAGTCAGAGGGATGACAAAGGCTATTAAAAGGGCATTTTGGAAGGATGCATGGTTATACTATAAATACGCAGTAATATCAAATGGTTACATTTAGCGTGAAGATGATGAAAACGGATACCCACAAGCGGGTTTAAGGCTGAGTCTTCCTTTCGGGCGTATCATATTTATCGTGAGACATTAATGTCTCATGAGACACATTTTTCCGTTTAAGGCCTCAGTGCGTAACCCTGAACCCTGAACCGTGAACCCTTGAACTTCAGTAGTTACCACTTATTTAAACTTGACGCATAACGGTTCGTTTCCTATATTTGTGCATTGAGAAAAAGATTTTCAATGCATATTCCATATGTTGCAGGGCTCAACCGGGGAAGAAACGGCATTCTCCGGTTCATCTTTCTCACTCAATGGGGAGATCCTGATGGCCGATAAGCCGACCTATGAAGAATTGGAGCAGCGGGTTAGGGAGCTAGAGAAAGAAGTCTCCAGAGCCAAAAGCCTGGAGCAGTCCGTTCAAAAAACACGCAATTTTGCAAAGAGTATTGTGGAGACGATTCGTGAACCCCTGGTTATTCTGGATGACAAATTAAAGATCGTTACGGCAACCCGTTCGTTTTATAAATCATTCCGGCTGACGCCGAGGCAGATCCAGGGCAAATTACTCTACGATGTTAATGACGGGCAATTGGATATTCCTGAACTGCGATCCTTGCTGGAAGATATTGTTCCCCGGAACACTTCCTTTGAGAACTTTGTGATAGAGCACAATTTCGAAAATATAGGGCTTAGAATACTGAATCTCAATGCCCGCCGGACATACGATGACACAAAGAAAACACAGTTTGTTTTACTTGCCATTGAGGATGTTACAGAGCGGGTTCACACGGAAAGGGAGATACTGAGAAGCGAAGCGAGGCTGAAGGAAGCTGCAAAGCTTGCGCTTCTGGGCCATTGGGAACTGGAGCTGGTTACCGATACTTTGTACTGGTCAGAAGAAATATACCGCATGTTTGAGTTAGATGACCTGGAATTCGGGGCCACATATGAGACCTTTCTAAACGCTGTGCATCCCGACGATCGAGAATTCGTGAATGACGCCTACATTAAATCACTAAAAACCAAAACCAGTTATGATATCGTTCATCGACTGCTCTTTAATGACGGCAGGGTTAAATATGTTAACGAGAAATGTAAAACCGAATACGATGAAGATGGCAATCCGCTTCGTTCACTGGGCACGGTCCAGGACATCACAAAGCGCGTGCGCACAAAACACGGTTTTGCAGGGATCATAGGGCGTAACCCGGCGATGCGCGAGTTGTTCGATACAATTAGAGAGTTGGCCGATGTCAATGTGCCGGTACTTGTTCAGGGAGAAAGTGGTACGGGAAAGGAACTGGTTGCCGCAGCGATCCACAACGAAGGCTCTCGTGCAAAAAAACCCTTTGTGCCGGTCAATTGCAGCGCCCTGCCGGAAGGGCTTCTGGAAAGTGAACTTTTTGGGCACGTGAAAGGTGCGTTTACCGGGGCATTGCGCGATAAAAAGGGGAGGTTTGAGCTGGCTCACGGGGGTACATTGTTTCTGGATGAGATCGTTGATTTACCCAAGGTCGTTCAGGTAAAGCTGCTCAGGGTTCTTCAGGAAGGCACTTTCGAGCCTGTAGGCAGTGAAAAAACAGTCTCAGTGGACGTGCGCCTCATTAGTGCGGCAAATCGTGATTTGAAGCATGAAGTGAAAAAGGGGAATTTTCGGGATGACTTATTCTACCGCATTAATGTTGTTCCTATCCTACTGCCGCCGTTAAGAGAAAGAAAGAATGACATTCCCCTGCTGATTGAAAATTTTCTCGAAAAATCCGCACAGGAAGGTCATGTCTCCGGCGGTATCTCCAAAGATGCCCTTGCGGCGATGATCGACTACTCCTGGCCGGGCAATGTCAGAGAACTTCAGAGCGCTATCCGGTTTGCCCTTGTGAAATCCAAGGGGCAGAGAATCAAGCCCGACCACCTCCCGCTCGAGTTGAAGGAAAATGTGAGCCTGCATCCCTCGCGTGGTCCTTCCCGCAAACTCAGTCTGGAAAGCGTCCGATCTGCGCTGACACAGACAGGAGGAAACAAGGCCAAAGCAGCCAAGCTCCTTGGTGTGGGCCGTGCCACACTTTACCGTTTCATGTCAGAATATCCGGATCCCGGATAACCCGGCTTTCAAAATCGCCCAAAAAATCAGCCTGAAAAAAGAGATCAGATCGTTCCTTTCTTGAAAATACTTGTTAACTAATTCCTGTTTTGGTAAAAACATCGGGTATTGATATGCGGGGTTGCATTTGATGTGTTAACGCAAAATTATTCATCATAAAAAGGAGAATTTAGAATGACCGGGAAGCAGGGAAAACAAATTTTTTGGAATCTCATTGTCTTGAGTATTTTCATCTCAGCAGGAATAGTCCATGCCCTGTCCGATAGCCATAAAGAGAGTCTTTGCCAGTTAGGGATTCTCAATCCAAGAGACTGTGTTTCAATATTAAAAGTAGGGGACAAGGCACCTGATTTCACGCTCAAGTCTATTGGTGGATTAACAATGTCACTGAGCCGATATTTAGAGAAAAAAAACGTTGTTATTTCTTTTGTTCCAGCCGCTTGGACGCCGGTGTGCTCTGAGCAATGGCCTGAGTACAATAGATCCAAAAGCATGTTTGATAAAAACGATGCCATACTCCTTGGTATTACAGTTGATAATACTCCCACACTTTATTCTTGGACCAAAAGTATGTGTGGTGTTAATGATGGATTGTGGTTTCCGGTTTTTTCAGATTTTTACCCCCATGGTGCAGTCGCAAAAAAATATGGTGTGTTACGTTCAGAAGGTTTTACCGAACGAGCATTATTTGTGATTGATAAAAAGGGGGTCATTCGATTCATAGATATTCATGATATAAACGAAAAGCCGCCTCTCATGGAGCTTCAAAAAGCGCTTGAAGACCTTTAGGGCTCGCGCAAAAATAACTTTTTACGCGAACCCTTAGGAATAACCATATGGTATGTGAACGCTCAATGCCGTTAAAATGAGACCTTTGAAAAACGCTCCCTTTTGCACCAACTCGGCGTCAGACTCAAATTTTTTATCTGACGTAGATATTGACGAAAAAGACAGTTTTCGTTCGGGCACTAATTAGAATCATTTTCCATGGCTTGGTTCATTCTCCTTACCCTTCTCAAACAAGATGCGCTGAAGTTCCCGATGCGTAAAATAGGGATCATCGTTTCTCAAATACGGCAATAGGATCTTCTTTTGTCTGAGGATATCTCTTGAAAGTTCACCGAATATTTCGTCCGGTTCATACATTTCTGCCTGAGCGATAACCTGTCCAAAGGGACTCAGAATCTCGCTTCCCCCCCAGAACTTGTAGGGACCCAATTCTGACCCGGATGAGAAAGTGTCTGAATCTTCATCTTCCTCCCGTCTTTCTTGAAATCCTTCTTCACCGACTCGGTTTGCACAGATATTGTAAACACCGAATATACGTGCATAAAAGCTATTGATGATGGTCCATGTCTCGATATTACTGAATGCCGTTCCCATGGAACCCTGTGATGAATTGAATATGGTCACAAAGATATCGGCCTTCTGAGTCACACCAAGATAGGGTAGTGAAGGGTGCCAAAGATCATTACAGATAAAAACAGCAATAGAAAAATCATGGAGTTTAAGAACCGGGATTCTTTTTCCTGGAGAGAAAAATTTTCTTTCCTCAAAGACCCCATAATTGGGCAGGTTCAGTTTGCGATAGGCAAAAGCAATTTCTCCGTCCACTGCAACAAGTGCGGAGTTATAAAAATTCATGGAAGGAGATTCTTCAATAAAACCGACCACCGCTGCCGTTCCTTTGGTTGCGGCAGCCAATTGTGAAATCTCGACAGAGTTCAGTCTGAGAGCTACTTCGTGATATTGTTGGCCTACAAAATATCCTGTTAGTGCCAGTTCCGGAAAAACAATTAGCTGTGCCCCGTTTTTTCTACCCTTATGAATCTTACTGATAACATCTTCCAGATTGGCTTTAACATCAAGAAATATCGGACTGGTCTGATAAATGGCAACTTTCATGTTTTCCCTCGCTTCTTTTTTTGACAGGAGTTACCCTGGTTAAATAGAAATACAAAGGCATTTAACAGGGCAGGCAGGATTAACAGGATATACTTCAAAATTGCTTATTATCTTAATCTTGTCAAGAGGTTATGCTCACACTATTTAAGAAAATATTTACCGGTATTCTTTAGGGTGTGGTCATCACGCATATAGTTGGC
Source organism: Deltaproteobacteria bacterium (assembly GCA_019307645.1). The sequence goes on along the minus strand of JAFDJF010000255.1, from coordinate 177 downwards.
CTGGCTGCCGTTGCGCATGATGGCCTCAAATCCTTCCGGATCATAGGGATCAATTTCAAAAGACGGTGATTGGTCAGGGCTGGTTTCCCGGCACAGTTCAATGTGCCTTTCCAGCTTGGCTATAGAAAACGATATCAACTCTTTTAGGAAACCAAAAGAATGTCTCATCTGATGAAA
>JAFDJF010000254.1 GCA_019307645.1 Deltaproteobacteria bacterium | reverse complement strand
CTGAACACCGGCTCGTCCTGCCCCGGACACCCCGGGACCGGGAGCCGTGCTCGCACCTACAAGATAAAGCTTGTCTATGGGCGTGCGGTAGTTATGCCATCCGGAAAGCGGCCTCATCCCTGCCATCTGAAAGTCGTTGCCCCCGAAATGGTTTATATCCCCGGCGACCAGAGCGGGATTATGTCTTTCATAATCAAGGGGACTGTAAATGGCCCTGCCCAGAATGTTGTCATCGGTCATATTGGTGGTGACATCCTTCAGGTTGTCTAAAAGCTTGTCTGCCACATCCTGTTTGATGTCGTCCCAATTCTTGCCCCCCTTAAGAAAATAGGGGTTAAAGGAATAGAGATAAAGTGTATGCTTGCCTTCAGGCGCCCTTGAGGGATCAACCTTTGTGGGCATGAGAGTTGCGCTCATGTCCAGACTGGTTACAGGAATCCCGTCGTCCATGTCTCTGAAAAGTTTCTTGTATTCATCCAGATCCGTATGCGCATATTCGATCCAGGCGTGCTCCTCAGCCGCTTTCCCGACCTTCCAATCTGGCACCTCGTTTAATGCAAGATGCTGGCTGAATGCCATAAAGTTTGAATGATGCAGGTTCTTGACGCCGTTTGCAAAATCATCCGGCAGTTTGGCTCCGGGCACCATGTCCGGAAACATCTGCCTGATGTTGATGGCGGACACAACAGCTTTGGAGGCATCGATCTCCTCGCCGTTTTTCAAGATAACCCCTGTGCAGTCATTGCCTGAAAGCTTAAACTCTTTGACTGTGCTCGAAACTTTAATGGTCCCACCAAAGTGTTCAATACATTTTGCCAGGGCCTCGCTCAATTGACCGGAGCCGCCAATGGGAATGCCGCCGCCATATTTATGAATCATGGGTATAAAGACAAACAGGGCAAGACCCGTGCCTTTGGTGAACGGATTGACCATTAATTCGGACGCATAGCGAGAGATGACAATCTTCAGCTTGTCGCTCTCAAAAAACTCTTCACAGATATCCCAGGCGCTCAGCATCTGTGCCCGCAACATAATACGGCCTTCCGGACTGGCGTCCATCATGGATGCCTGGGTCCCGAAACTGGGGGGAGGGTTGTACATCCCCATAAGCATCATTTCCAGCATGTTGATGGACCAGTCATGGAACTTTCGATAGGCCTCCGCGTCATGCTCCGAAAAGGTGGCGATGCTCTCGCAAGTCTTGTCCAGATCGCGGAAATGTTTAAACATGGTGCCGTCATCAAAGATCACTCCGGTCAAGTTTTCCGGGTAGAGATATTTGAGTCCGAATTTGGACAACAACCCGAGCTCGTCCTTCACGAGCACGGGACTGGGCGTAATGTTTCCATGCCATGCAGAACACAAATCATGTTTAAACCCCGGGATTGTGAGTTCATCGGTATATACCGCACCGCCCACTTTAGAATGATTTTCCAGGATGCATACATTGACGCCCGCCTTTGCCAGGTATGCGGCAGCCATTAAGCCGTTATGCCCGGCGCCAACGACAACAACTTCATACTTTTCAGCCATAATTTTGACCCTCCTTAAATTCTATGGTTAGTTTTATCCTTCCAACTCTCTCATAAATGTCCGGCAGATCTCCACTGCTTCAAAGGCATCTCTTCCGAACCGGTCGGCTCCCATTTTCTGTACATCCTCTTCAGTCAGTACACATCCTCCTGCTGTTGTCCTGATCCTATCTCTTATCCCTTTACTGTTTAGCGCTTCTTCAATTTTTGCGCCCTCGCCTGTACAGGCCGAACAAAAGACAGAGAAGCCGATGATGTTTGCATCATTATCGATGACTGCCTGTACAAACTTCTCTGCAGGCACATCTTCGCCAAGATCAACAACATTGAACCCCGCAGCCTTTAGGTAGATCCCGACAAGATTCTTGCCGATGTTATGGCTGTCGCCTTTTACGGTTCCTAAAACTACCGTGCCTTCAGCCTTTTTCCCTTGTACTTCCATGTGGGGTTTGAGGACATCAATACCTGCCTTCATTGCCTTCCCAGACATCATCAGTTCCGGCAGGAAGAATTCTTTGCTTGCAAACTTCTCACCAACAACCGCTATTCCCTCAGTCATTCCGTTGTTTATGACCTCTTCAGGAGACATGCCGGACTTGACAGCTTCGTTTACCAGCGCTTCCGTATCTTTCACCTGCCCCTGGATGATGGCTTCCTTTATTTTTTCAAAAATTTCTTCTTTGCTCATAACCGTCTCCGAAAAATCAGTTACACTAAATCACTCTTCCGGCATTGTATCCGTCATAGATAGCATCCAGCGCCAGTCGGGGAGCCAGACAATCCCCCACACGATGTATTTCCTTTACCTTTCCCTTCAGACTCTTATAAAGAGAATCGTTGGCATAACTGCCCATGGCCAGAACCAGCGTGTCTACCCCTTCAATGGTCTTTTGGGCATTGGCATACACGTCAAACAGCTCCACCACATTGCCGGATATCCCTGTTACGGCCATGTTAGGAGTAAAAACCACATCTTTGGCTCTGAGTCTCACATATGCAGCAGGTAGATCCGATGTGGTGGCAATATCCATTCCCACCATCATCAAAGGTGTTACAATTTCCACTTTCTTCCCGCTTTCAGCCAGGTACTCGGCTGTACTCACACATTGCCAGTGGCCCTCGCCGCCATCCGCCACAACGACTCTTTCACCGATTTCTGCGGTTCCTGCCAGCACGTCCCGGATATTAACGACATTGTCTTGATCAAAACCCGGCATCGGCGGCATAACCGGCGAAGACCCTGCGGCCACAATGACGGCATCGGGATTTTCCTGCTCAATCATCTCCGGTGTCACTTCGACCCCCAGATTAACCTCTACACCCAATATTTCCATCTGCTTGATCAGATATCTTGCACAACTCCCGAATTCCGTCCGACTCGGCACCTTGGCAGCCAGATTAACCTGTCCTCCCAGTTCATTTTCTTTTTCATAGAGCACAACCTTATGGCCCCTGAGCCTGGCCACCCTGGCCGCCTCCATACCTGCCGGGCCGCCTCCAATGACCACGATGTTCTTCCTGGTTTTGGCCGGCTCCAGGGTCCCGATTTCCTTTTCTTTACCCACGACGGCATTCTGGAGGCAGGTGATAGGGTGAGACTTGAATGCGCGACCCAGGCAACCCTGATCACATGCAATGCACAAACGAATTTCGTCAAACTTCCCTTCGCGGGCCTTATTGGGCAGTTCAGGATCACAGATAAGGGCCCGGGTCATGGCAACCAGATCTCCGTGCCCGTCTGCCACAACCTTTTCAGCCTGAACCGGGTCATTGATCCGCGTATTGGCCATTATGGGGAGGTCAACCGTTTCTTTTAATTGAGCCGACCAGGAGTTAAAGAATCCCAATGGAACCTGCATGCCGCAGCCCAGGGACAAAAGAACTTCATAGAAGGGGACCCCGATCAAGATATAGTCTATTTCCCCGGTATCTTCCAGCATCCGGGCGATCTCCTTCATCTCCTCCGGTCCGTTTCCGTCAGGCACCATCTCGTCAAGAGGAATTCTTATGCCCAGTGCCATATCCTCACCTACAGCATCTCGGACCGCTTCGATCACCTCCATGGGAAACCGCATCCGGTTTTCCATGCTGCCCCCATATTCATCAGTCCGTCTATTGCTATGCGGGGACATGAATTCCTCCAAGAGGTAGCCGGAGCCGGCATGTAACTCCACGCCGTCCAGACCGGCCTCTTTACAGAACCCGGCGGCCTTTCCAAATGCTTTCACTACCTCTTGAATGTCTTCTAACTCCATTTCTTTGGGTACGGCACGGAATATGGCGGGAGAAGGTATGGGTGAGGGAGCCCAGGTTGGTTGCCGGGTAAGCTCGATATCTGTTTCTCTGCCGGCGTGACAAAGTTGCACAAATACCTTGCCATCCTCCTGGTGCACCCCGTCTGCAAGCTTCTTCAACATGGGGACACACTTGGGGTCATAGACTTCATGGATGAAGGTTAAATCCCTGGAATTGAACATGACGTTCATCATTCCGGCAATAATCAGCCCTGCACCCCCTTTGGCTCTGACCCTTTGATACTCAACATATCTGTCATCCAGGATATTGTCGCTGTCGGCAAACATGGTCCCGTGGGCACTGCTGACTATCCGGTTTTTCACAGTTACAGGCCCAATTTTAAAAGGGCTGAATAAATACTTAAATTGTTCGCTCATCTTTTATCTCCTTTTAATATATCCATTCCTGACCCGGACAAGCCGGAACCAAATTCTAGGGGCTCGGAGGTTCTGTGTTAAAGGTTAGGGGTTAAGCGGTTTAGGGGTTGCGCTTCACCCCTGCCCTGTTTATTGTTGTTGCCATGGTTACACATTTTCTACGTGAAGTTTTTTGGCTACAGAGCCGATTTATATTTGTTGGCGAATATCATCACAAGCCAATAGAGATTATCCGCCCTTGATTAGAAAAATACCAGGGATTTCCAAAAAAGCAATACTCTATAAGTATACATCTTATATGTATAAAAATTGGGTATTCTAACTTGAGCAAAGGCTGCCCAAGATGTAACTACTCAGGTAGATAGGCTGTAGGGATTTAGGCTGTAGGAGAGACAGCCTACAGCTTTCAGCCTAAATTGCTTGAATAGTACCCGCTTGGCCTGTCAAATCGCCTGGGTATTATGATGAACATGACATTTCTAACTGCGAATCAAAAAGTGTGGAGGCCGAGAAGGTTTTGGGCACCCTGCTTCGATCAATGCGCAGATAGTGCAGGTTTCGGAAACTAATCCCGCGTTCCGCGGGACCTACAGCCAAAGCAACCTGAACAGTTACCCCAAGATTTGAGAAGAGTAAAGATCCGGGTCCTGAGGGCCCGGCTTTGGTTTCTCCCCGCAGGGGTGTACTTGGCCACGCGGTCTTCACAAGTGATCTAAAGTGTCTAAAGTGAACTAAAGTTATGGTGCGCTTCGCGATCGATTTTGATACCTTTCAGACTGTTCGTTCCAATTGACTGTTGCGAAGCATCCATTTTTTTCTCTTAAAAATGTCTGCGCATTAAGCG
>JAFDJF010000803.1 GCA_019307645.1 Deltaproteobacteria bacterium | reverse complement strand
AGAAGCACTCCTGATAAAGGCACTTGCAGCTGTTGGAAATAAGCTTAAGGCAGGAAATTTCGATAAATTAGGAAATTTCTCATTTGGGATTAAAGATTATGATGAAATACCTGGAATGAAATATGACCCTCGGCTCGGCATGTTTGGTATGGACGTATGTGTGAATATGGGCCGAAAAGGATACCGTGTTAAAGATCGAAAAGTGAAAACGTCAAAAATTGGCACAAAACATCTTTTGACTAAAGCGGAGTCTATTAAATTCATTTCCCAAAAATTTGGGGTTGAAATTGAGGAGAAGGTGAAAGCAGAATGACTCATATTCCAAGATTAAAAGAACTGAGAAAAATTTACGGCAAGAAGCACGTAAAGAAAAACACTCACAAAAATAGGGTGAATAGAAAGTTTGGAATTGGTTCGCGAAGATGTGACAGATGTGGTCGATACGAAGGACACATCAGAAGTTTTGGCTTGAACTTTTGCAGACAATGTTTCAGAGAAATTGCTCCTCGTCTTGGATTTAAAAAATATCGATAAAAAAGGTGAATAAAAAATGATGAATGACGCACTTGCAAATATTTTGGTTGCTATAAAAAATTCAGCCAAAATCGGCAAGACTGAAATTACATTTAAACCAGTTAATAAACTGACAACTAAAGTACTTTCAATTTTCAAGGAACACAACTATCTCAATGATTTTGAAATGATTGAAGATGGTAAGGGGGGATTGTACCGAATTTCGCTTTCAAAGAGAATAAATGAATGCGGTGCAATTAAACCACGTTTTCCTGTCAAAAAAGATGAGTTTGTTAAATGGGAGCGCAGATTTCTGCCCGCTGAAGGATTTGGCATTGTTATTGTTTCAACCAATAAAGGTGTTATGACACATGTCAAAGCTAAGAAGCAAGAATTAGGGGGACGCCTCATAGCGTATGTTTACTAGGGAGATGAAAAAAATGGAAAAGAAAATAACACTTCCAGAATCCGTAACTGCCCGAGTTGAGGGGCGTAATTTAGTCCTAGTTGGGCCTCGCGGTGAATTGAAGCGTAATTTTTCGAAAATGCCTCTCGTTCACTTTTCAACCAAAGGTAAAGAACTTATTATTTCGGTTTCGAAAGAAGGTAAGAGGGGAAAAACAGCACTTCACACTAATTATGCACATGCAAATAATATGATAACGGGCGTGACTAAAGGATTCAGATACATTCTTGATATTTTCCACGTTCACTTTCCAATAAGGGTTTCAGTAAAAGGGGACGATATAATTATTAACAATTTCCTTGGCGGGAAAGCAGACGTGTCTGTAAAAAAATATCCCGACGTAAAAGTTGAAGTGAAGGGAAAGCAAATTTTTGTTGAAGGTATGAATTTGGATATCGCAAGGCAGTAGCTAAGCGAAATCTACACCCGACTGGTTTAATTGAAACTCGCGTTTTCAATGTGGACGGTTTGACTGGCATTAATTCTAAATACATAGTTAGAATTGCAAGTACAGTTGGTCGCAGAAAGCGCAGAACCATTTTCAGTAAGGCAAAGGAAATGGGGTTGAGAGTTATTCAGCCTGAGCCGAAGGTTCAACCTAAACCTCAACCGAAGGTTGAAGCAAAAGCAAAGACTCAAACTAAAAAAGCAACAACTACCAAAGCGGTCAAGAAGCCCGTCAAGAAAGTAGTTGAGACGTCCGTCAAAAAAGTAGTTAAGAAACCTGTCAAGAAGGAGGCGACTAAGAAATGAAACTCAGAACTCAGAGACGGGTTGCAAGTAAACTGCTCAAATGCGGTTCAGAACGGGTGACCTTTGACCCCGAACAGCTTGATAAGATTGCACAGGCTATTACTCGTGAAGATATACGCAAGCTGATTTCGGATGGTGTAATCTCAAAGAAACAAGCCAAGGGAATTAGTAGGGCTCGTGCAAATGTACGTATGTTCAAGAAGAGGAAGGGCTTGAGACGAGGAATCGGGAAGAGGAAAGGAACTGCCAACGCTCGTCTTGGCGATAAGAAGAAATGGATGCTGAAGATTAGAGCTCAGAGAAAATTGCTTGTGATTTTGAAAACCGCTGGTGATATTACTCGGCAGGCTTATCGAAAGCTCTACCGCATGGCCAAGGGTAATGCTTTTAGGGACAAAGGGCACTTAAGGACCAGCGTCGAACAGATGAAGAAGAGGGGAGATATATGAAACCAAGAATTAAATTTAAACGAAGAAGGGAGGGCAAGACGAATTACAAGACTCGCTTGGCTCTACTCAAATCTGGCAAACTCCTCCTCGTAGTTCGAAAAACTTCCAATAATATTATTGCTCAAATAGTCAATTACTTACCTGAAGGGGATGAAATCATGGCATCTGCCGATTTGATTCAGCTCCGCAGAGAATTTGGATGGAGTGGCGGGTCCAATGTGCCTGCCGCATACTTGGTTGGCAAACTTCTCGGAGTTCGCGCCAAGAAACATAAGATTAATGATGTTGTCTTGGATATGGGTTTGCACTCATCCACTAAAGGCAATAAAATATTTGCAGTTGTCAAAGGAGCAGTGGATGCAGGTCTTAACATCCCGTGCGATGAAAGTGTATTCCCTTCTGAAGACAGACTCAAGGGCAAACACATAGATGAAAAACTTGAAAAAGAAATTGAAACAGTTGGAGCAAAGGTGAAATAATGTCAAATGGTCGTCCAAGGAGAAGAGGTCCGAGAAGAAAGAGGAGAGAGGAACCAGTCCCAGAGTGGATTCCAAAAACCCGTCTGGGAAAGGCTGTGAAGGCCGGCGAAATTACTTCAATTGATGAAATTTTAGACAAAGGCATCCGAATCACAGAGTCTGGAGTGGTGGATGCATTACTTCCTGGACTCGAATCCGTTTTCATGAATATTGGCCAGGCCAAAGGAAAATTTGGCGGAGGCCAGAGACGTCACTTCAAGAGAACGCAAAAGAAGGTTCGTGAAGGTGCTCGAAATAAGTATACCTTCTTGACTGTAATTGGCAATGGCGACGGATACATTGGTATTGGCAGG
>JAFDJF010000253.1 GCA_019307645.1 Deltaproteobacteria bacterium | reverse complement strand
GAAATGAGATATTTTGTCCAAGGTCAAGGCATGCGAAGATTTTAACCGCAGGAATATATTGGAATATTTCGAGGATTAAAATCTGAGCATAACGCAGAGATTGGGCAAAAGAGCCATTTATGGATGGGCATTAACTAAGGAGGGAAAAATGAGACGTTATATCGGACTGCTTATGGGGGTTATTTTTCTATTTGGCGTTCAATTCCACGCCCACGGTGCGGACGGCTGTAAAGTGGCAGTTGTGGACATACAGAAGTTTCAACAAGAATCTGTGGCGTTTCAAAAGCTTAAGGATGATTATATAAAAAATCTGGAGCCAAAGGCAAGAGAGTTGGAGCAGGAAAGAAGTGAGTTGATCAAGGTTGAGGAAGCATTGAGAAAGCAGAGCCTGATGCTGAGCCTTGATGCCAAAGAAGATAAACGAAAAGAACTGGGGCAGAGATCCCGGCGCTACAAATATCTTGAAAATGAGTTTCTACAGGAGAAAAAAGAAATGGAAGTAGAAACCGTCAGGAGTGTGGGCAGTGAAATCCAAAAAATTGTGGAAGAAATCGGTAAAAAAAATAATTATACCATGATCCTTGAAAAAAGGGCCGTCGGTTTCCTTTATAATGATGAAAAGATCGATATCACGGATGAGGTGATTAAGGCATACGACAAGGCGAAGCAATAGGAGAGTCCAAAAGGTGGATCTGCCGCTTAAAAAAATTGCTCAGAAAGTGGGCGGAAAGATTATTGGCGATGACCGCTTAATGATCACAGGTGTCAACTCACTGGATGCCGCCGAATCCGGAGAGATATCTTTTTTTGCTGACAGGCGGTTTAAAGAAAGCCTTAAGAAAACCGAGGCATCTGCAGTGATAATCACGGAGCAAAGTGACCTGTATGATGGACCTCAGATGATCGTGTCAAATGCGGCGCTTGCGTTTGCAAAGGTCATCAGTCTTTTTGCTCCCCCTGTGCCCAGGCATCCCGGAATCAGTGAGAGGGCGGTTGTCCATGAAAGCAGCCGCATTGGAAAGGATGTGTCCATTTATCCCATGGTGTATGTGGGAAGTGATGCCGTGATAGGGGACGGGACAGTCCTGTTCCCCGGGGTTTTTGTCGGCGACAGGGTCAAGATTGGGAGCAGGTCCGTAATTTACCCCAATGTGACTATTCTGGAAGATTGTTTGATAGGTAATGATGTCATGCTACATGCCGGTGTTGTTATCGGCAGTGACGGGTTTGGGTACGTCAGGGATGGTTCAAGATCTGTGAAGATCCCCCAGATAGGCATCGTTCAAATAGATGACCACGTGGAGATCGGGGCCAACAGCTGTATTGACAGGGCTGCCCTGGGCAGGACCTGGTTGAAAAGAGGCGTGAAAGTCGATAATCTGGTACAGGTGGCACACAACGTGGTCATTGGAGAAGATACTGTTGTGGTGGCTCAGACAGGGTTCTCGGGCAGCGTGAATGTGGGCCGAGAAGTGGTCATTGCCGGACAGGTTGGTATTGCCGACCATATTGATATTGGGGACGGCGCAATAATTGGATCTAAATCAGGTCTTGCAAAATCCGTTCTTCCCGGAGAGATTCTATTTGGTTCCCCTGCCATACCGCATCGGCTCTGGCTGAAGACATCAGGACTGATAAAGAAGCTGCCTCAGTTCAATGAAAGACTGCGTGACGTTGAAAAAAGGATTAATGAACTCGAGAAGAAAGTATGACCAGGAGGCTGTCCGAGAATAGCAATTTTTTCCAAAATCGAGGAATGCCCTAAAAAATTACCACACCGGTTAAATACGCTGCGCTGTCACTATCGTGAATTTAACAGGGCAGGCAGGCATATAGTTGATATTCCGAGGATAATTTTTTTGGGTATGACGAAGAGTTTGGGAAAAAGGGCATTCTCGGACAGCCTCCTAGGAGGATTGCGGCGATGGAACCACCCCTTTATTATGAAGATATCATTAAGTTGCTCCCACATCGATATCCTTTTTTGCTTGTTGACAGGATCACAGAGATAGAACTCGGAAAAAGCGTAGTGGGGTACAAGAACGTAACGGCCAATGAGCACTTTTTTCAAGGCCATTTTCCGGGGAATCCGATTATGCCCGGGGTATTGATCGTCGAGGCCATGGCCCAGGTGGGTGGTATCCTGGCCCGCCTGTCAATCCAGGGGGAGCAGGATCAGGAAAGTACAGATGCCGTGTATTTCATGTCCATGGACAAAGTGAAATTTCGCAGGCCTGTGGTTCCCGGAGATCAGCTCAGGTTCGAATTGCAGGCCCTGAGGACCGGGACCAGGGTCTGGAAGCTGGGTGGAAAGGCTTTTGTGCGGGAAAATTTGGTTGCCGAGGCCGAACTTATGGCCACAATCGGGTGAAAAGCGAGATTGTAGCACGGGCATGAATTATTGAGAAAATACTTTTAGAAAAACAGAACAAATGGCTGAAATCCATCCCACAGCGGTTGTCAATTCCGGAGCTGAACTGGCATCGGAAGTCAAAGTCGGTCCCTACAGTGTTATAGGGGAACATGTGACCATCGGCTCTTATACGGAAATCGGTTCCCATGTCGTTATAGAGGGCCATACACAGATCGGAGAAAGAAACAAAATATCCCCTTTTTCGTGTATTGGGACGCCCCCGCAGGATACGGCTTATCGGGGGGAGGATACCCGTGTGGTAATCGGTGATGATAACGTCATTCGTGAATATGTAACCATTAACCGGGCATCAGCAAAAGAGAACTGGGAGACGATTGTCGGCAGTCACAATTTCATAATGGCTTATTCTCATATTGCCCATGACTGTGTGCTGGGTGACAACATCATTATGGCAAATCTGACCACTTTTGGGGGGCATATACATGTGGGAGATTATGCAAATTTTGGTGGGCTTGCTGCGGCGCATCAGTTTGTTAGAATAGGTGCCCATACCTTCATTGCCGGTGGAGCAGAAGTAAGTCAGGATATTCCCCCCTTTATGATGGCGGCCGGTTCAAGGGCAAAGTTGTATGGGGTCAGTCAGAAGGGATTGGCCAATCATGGATTCAGCAGGGGAACCATAGACGGCTTAAAAAAGGCCTACAGGATTATCTGGAGGGAAAGCAGCAGACTGAATGAAGGAGTACAGCGAGTCAGAGAGGAGGTTGACTCTTTCCCCGAGTTGGAGACCCTTTTGAATTTTTTTGAGAATTCAAAAAGGGGGATTATGAAATGACCAAGGAGATGACCGAAGAGAACCAAACCATAGGCCTTATTGCAGGTGGTGGACAATTTCCACTGATGATTTCGAAAGCTGCCAGGAAGCGGGGCCTCCGTGTGATTGCAGTGGCCCATCTTGGCGAGACAGATCAATCATTGTCTGACCAGGTTGACGAGATAGTCTGGATAAAGCTGGGACAACTGGGACCGTTGCTCAAGGCCTTCCGACGAAACGGGGTCAATAAGGCCTTGATGGCCGGCTCCATTAACAAAAAACGAATATTTGATGATCTCCGGCCTGATCTGAAAGGCCTTTCACTGATTTCAAAGCTTGCTGTTTTTCATGATGACGATATCCTGGGGGCCCTGGCAAAGGAACTTGACAAAGAAGGTATAGAGATCGTCAGCTCGGTCACTCACTTGCCGGAGTTGCTGGCGCCACCTGAATGCTTTACAAAGAGAAAACCAGGTAAGTCCGAAAAAGAGGATATCGATTTTGGCTGGGAGGTGGCAAAAGAACTGGGACGACTGGATATCGGCCAGTGTGTGGTGGTGAGAAATAAGACTGTTCTGGCCCTGGAGGCAATCGACGGTACGGATGAGACCATTTTGAGAGGCGGAAGAATCGCCAAGGAAAAGGCTGTTGTGGTCAAAGTGAGTAAGCCTCAGCAGGACCTCCGCTTTGACGTGCCTTCAGTGGGTCTTGACACGGTAAAAGTGTTGTCACAGGTCAGGGCTTCTGTCCTGGCTATAGAGGCAGGAAAGACGTTGATGTTTGACAAACCGGAGATGATCTCTCATGCGGACAAGGCCGGCATTTCCATCATTGCCCGCTATTAATGACACAGAGGTAAAATAAGAACGTGAATCAGGATAAACTAAAAGTCGGTGTCATAGGCGTTGGTCATCTGGGCGAATATCATGTCCAGAAATACAAGGCCATGTCAAACGTGAATTTGGTGGGGGTCGTGGACACCGATCCCGATCGGGCAGATGAAATAGCCAGACGTTATGATGTAAAGGCATATGACGGGCACGAGAAAATCTTGGAAATGGTGGATGCGGTGAGTCTTGCCGTGCCGACAGAGATGCATTTTGAGGTCGCAAAAGACATCCTGTCTAAAGGTATTCATCTCTTAATAGAAAAACCCATTACGTATGAACTTGATCCCGCTGACACCATGGTAAATCTGGCGAAGGAAAAAGGTCTGGTTTTTCAGGTAGGGCTAGTCGAGCGTTTTAACCCTGCCGTGGTCAAGATGGAATCCCTGTTGGACCGGCCTGTCTTTATTGAGGCCCACCGCATGAATGAATTTACAATTAGAGGCATAGACGTTGATGTTGTCCTTGATCTCATGATCCATGATCTGGACGTCATTCTCCACAATGTCCAGTCTGAAGTCAAAGAGGTTCATGCCGTAGGGATGTCTGTAATTACCGGGAAAACGGACATCGCCAATGCCAGGATCGTCTTTGAAGACGGGACCATGGCCAATTTAACAGCCAGCAGGGTGTCCAGCAAAACGCTGAGAAAAATACGGGTTTTTCAGCCGAATGCTTATATCTCCGTGAATTGTCTTAAAAGAAAAATCAGCATCATCGGGTTAAATGTTGAAGTTAAGGATTTGAACGATTTTCCTCAGCTTACTCCTGACACAATAGAATTCCCGGATCGTGATCCCCTGGCAGATGAAATCACCTCTTTTGTCAATGCGGTCATCAATGGCTTCGAACCGGTTGTATCCGGTGATGATGGTCGAAAGGTCCTTCAGGTCGCCTTGGGTATTATTGGGCAGATTGAGAGGGGAAGCAGGAGTTTCCAGGCTATATAATCCACAGCCTACTCCGGGGCAGTTAGTTCATGTGGTTCTTCTCCCAATTAGTTGGGAGAAAGGGGTCCAGGATTCGAGGGTTCAAGGGTTCAAGTGTTTATTTTCTAATGATTTTTAAAATGTTCTGGGGTAGTTTTTCTCCCGTACCCTTCTGAAATATTGTTCTGGATAGAGAGGGCCGCCCTTTTCACTTGGGAGGTAAAGCCAAATCCCTTATTTTTGGGAAATATTTTCGTTACCTTATAAATCTCCAGACATAGTTGATAGGACTCTTGCCAAACCTTTAAGTCTCTACAATTTATCAGCATTCCACTTGAATCCTAGAATCCTAGAACCCTTGAATCCTCATAGAATCACCAATTAAATCGGAGAAGAACCATAAATGTTATTTATGGATGAACCCTAATTAATGCCGTACTTCTTTATCTTGAGGCCCAGTGTCTTGCGGTTGATGCCCAGGATCTCTGCTG
>JAFDJF010000252.1 GCA_019307645.1 Deltaproteobacteria bacterium | reverse complement strand
TATAATTTCAGACACTCACGACAATGTTCCAATGATAAAGAAGGCTGTGGAGGTGTTTAATAGGGTCGATGTCGATGTGGTTCTGCACGCAGGAGATTACGTATCGCCCTTTTCACTCATACCCCTCTTTTCCCTGGAATGCGATTTTCTGGGCGTTTGGGGGAACAACGACGGAGATAAGATCGCCCTCCACAGGATTGCCCAGGGGAAGATTGAGAACTCTCCATATCTTGAGTCTTATGGGCAGAAAAAGATCCTGCTTGGCCACCACTTTGAGACACTGGAGGCACTGATCTTATCACAGGAATTTCACTTTATCATTTATGGTCACACCCATCAGCCCGAAATCAGGAAAGAAGGCAAGACCCTGATCGTGAATCCCGGAGAATGCGGAGGGTGGCTTGAAGGAAAGTCAACCATCGCTATTGCGGATCTGGAATCTCAGACAGCTGAGATAATAGAACTGACATGAAAGGAAACTCAGGATGAGGAACCTTATTGAAGAGGCATCGGACATAATCATCGACTCAAAACTGACGCTCGCCTTGACTGGCGCCGGCATCTCAGTTGAGTCCGGAATTCCCGATTTCAGGAGCCCGGGGGGGCTTTGGTCAAAATACGACCCCTTCGAATATGCCTCTATCAGCGTTTTCAGGACAAACCCGGAAAAGGTGTGGGAAATGGCCCAGGAAATGACCGAACTGGTGGATGGGGCAATCCCAAACAACGCCCATATAGGTATGGCTGACCTTGAAAGGATGGGGTACCTCCATCACATCATTACGCAGAATGTTGACAATCTGCATCAGAAGGCCGGCTCAAAAAATGTCATTGAATATCATGGGAATACATCAACACTTACATGCCTGCGGTGCGGAAAAAGATATAAAAGTATCGACAAAAAGGATGAACTCCCTCCCAGATGCAGATGCGGGCAGATCCTGAAGCCCGATGCTGTCTTTTTTGGTGAAGCAATCCCAAAAGACGCCTTGAACAAGTCTTTTCAACTTGCATCACAGGCCCAGACCTTGATGGTTGTGGGGACCTCAGCGGTTGTCTCCCCTGCCAATACGATTCCATCAGTAGCAAAACAAAGCGGGGCCAAACTCATCGAGATTAACAAGGAAGCAACCCACCTAACGGATACGATTACGGATGTTTTTCTGCAGGGTAATGCAGGGGAAATGATTCCCGCACTTGTTAAAGAAGTCAAAAGAAAAACCGGGTGAGCTGGAATTATGTGTCTGATCTGCGAGGGCTACTTTGGTTCCAGGAAATCCTTTAACTGAATAATCTTTCCGTTCTCCTTTCCATTGCCCTTCATGTTTACCCAGGAACCGCGTACCTTTGCCTTTCGAAGTCCCTTCACCATTGCGTGAAGCTCGGGATTCTCTTCGATAAGAGCTTTAATTTGTCTGTTCATATCTTTCCAGCTCGTATCAAGTTCTTTTACGTCCAATTCAAATTCACCGAGGAATGACAGCAATGATCCTAATTGGGACATCAGGCCAAAATGTGTGGCGCCCTGAAGGTAATAGGGACAGTGACACCAGAGACTGATGCATTGGAATCCTCTCTTTTGGGCCTCCGAGTGCAATGTCGAATGGATACCCCCGGGGCCGCTATAGGTAATCGGAAGAATGTTCTTCTGTTTCAGCATGTCAACAAGATCTTCGTTTGAAGCGAGTCCGGAAATGATCCGGTCTGAATGGAGAACATCATCATACATGCTCCCCACATTGATGATTGTCTTGATGTCCAGTTTATTGCAGAGAGAAAAAATCTCATCCACAAACTGAAACCATCGAAGGTTTGGCTCACTGGCCTTTAAAATAACGATGCCCTTTTCATCCGAATCGGTGAGAGTTGTGTAGAAAGAGCCGCCGGGTGGGGAAAGACCCCTCAGACGGCCGTCTTCAACCTTAACCAAAGGCCTGTTTTCGTCATATCGGTAAAACAGTTCCGGATTGATCCATGCAAAATATTTCGCCTTCAGCTTGCGGATCAAATAAGAGACCATGGCCCTTGAAACATCAAGTGCATTTCCCCATCCGTCAAAGC
Source organism: Deltaproteobacteria bacterium (assembly GCA_019307645.1). The sequence continues at coordinate 3,003 of JAFDJF010000252.1, read as the reverse complement.
CCGTAATAAGAAGAGAATGCCTCTGTTCAGGCAGTTGCTCTATGTAGATTCCCTGCTCCATCATAATACCTATTTGACATCCTGAAGGGGGAATGTCAAGAGATGTGATTTCTTATTGACAAAGCCCCAAAAAAATTATCTTAACGATCTTGTGGATTCAGTATTCAGACAATGATCGGAGGAAAATCGGTTTGGCTATAAGGATTGACAAAGCCGGCTTATTGCAGGCCTGTAAAGAAATAATCGAGACCATCTTGTTCTGTCTTCCAAACGCCTATAAAGGGACCGTTTACCGGATAGGCAACCCGCCTGAACTGATCGCAAAGCAGGTCACGTCCGGAATCATTGATGAGAAAAGAAATGCCATATCCTGGGGGATACCTGAAAGGTCACGCTATGCCCCTCCCGGCAAACCGTGGCTTGAATACAGAGATGAATCGGGCCGTCCCCTGGAAGCCATGGCATGGTGCGTGGAGAAACAGACCAGCTGGACGGCGGAAAATCCCGAAAATGACAGAAGAAGTGCCAGGGTTCAAATTGAAAGCCCCAATGAAGACTTCCATCACATGGAGCCGGTCCTGATACATAAGGAGGATCTGTATCTTGGTGATAAACCCTATCTTGAATATCCTGGAAACTACAAAGGGGAGACTATCTGGCAAAACAGCGATTACATTGTTGTGGACGTTATAAAAATCCATTTTCGGCCAAATACCATCCAGATAAACAGCCCTGAGACCAGGGTAATCAAAAAGTTGTCCCGGGTCCTCGGGACAGAGCTCCTTTCTCACCAGTTCAGACAGCAATCCGTTGAGGCCGTGCGCCAGCTGGCAGAGGACAAACTGCGTTCCTGTAATATACTTGCGGACTCCATCCGCAATGCCATCACCAAATCAGGATTCATTTTTTCGCTCATCAAACTGGAGCTGGAGTTCCTCCGAGAGCAATGGGAAGCTGTTCTCCTGCGAAATTCTAACAAAAAAGGGATGAAATATGAGGCTGTTCATACGTTAAATAAAGCAGTAACAGCCACAGGGAAGAACTCTAAGGAACTGGGAAGAGCGCTGATTGCTGCACAGAACCGGTTTTTGGAAATTTACCCGCCTCCTGAACGTGGTGAAAACTGGATATCCATGCAAATCGAGGAAAAGTGGAAGGGCTTGCTTGAAAGGAATCCACTGGACAAAGAAAGGACAAGGCAGATTCTCCTCAGCATTGATGCCCTGAAAAAATCGCTCTATCTGGGAAAGGATCAGGATATTCTTGAAAACTATAACACCATGTCGGAATCTCTGAAAAAAGAATGGACTGATCTCTTATACAAAGATGCTGACAGAGTCGATTTCCAGCATCTCGACGGATTGATTCGTATTCTGGAAGACCCGTCTCTCAATCTACCCTATCGGTCCAAGTCAAGGAAAAGCCTCATTCGACTTAAGGTTCTGGCAGAGATCATGGGACAGTTGGAGCAAAATACCAACGTGGTCCTGAGGCAAGTTCTCAAGTCCCATGATAACGTGATGATTTCCAACGTAGTGAACAGAGAAGATCTATAAACTTTCGGTAACTACTCAGGTAGATAGGCTGTAGGCATTTAGGCTGTGAGGTACCGCAGGAAAAGAACATGCGTGAGCATACGAAACTCAGAGCGTTTGAATTGGCTGATGAAGTGGTGCTTCTGATCTATCGAGCAACTAGCGCAGGGTTCGGAAACTAATCCCGCGTTCCGCGGGACCTACAGCCTAAGCAACCTGAACAGTTACAACTTTCGGGCAAAACGCAGCCACCTGTTTTCCAGAACCGGAAAAATAACCCGGACCCGATCTCAAAATCGTTTCAGTCAGATACAGAAAAGCACACACCACTACCATTTAAAAAGATGGGGAGTACGATTCATGCCGATCAGAGGAATATACATTATTTGCCTTATCCTCTTTGGTGTTGGCCTCTTTTGCTTGTATTACCAAAAAGTTGAGGCCTTTTTTATTTATTATCCGGATTCCTCGCTTGACACTGTCCCTTCAGACTGGCAATTGAACTGCGAAGAGGTATGGTTTGATACTGAGGACGGAGAAAAGCTGCACGGCTGGTTTTTCCCTCTAAAAGGAGAGGAACCTGTCATCCTTTTCTGTCACGGTAACGCAGGGAACATGTCCCACAGGATTGACAATGTCAGGCTCCTCTTGGAACAAAAAGTCCAGGTTTTTATCTTTGACTATAGAGGATATGGGAAAAGTACGGGCAAACCCTCTGAGGCGGGGCTATATCTGGACGGACAAGCCGCTTATGACCTCCTGACAAATGTCAAGTACATTTCGCCGGAAAAAATTGTTCCCTTCGGACGCTCGCTCGGCGCAGCAGTGGCCATTGACCTCTCACTGAAAAGGCAAATTAGATCCCTCATCATTGAGAGCGCATTCACTTCCACAAAAGAGATGGCAAAAACCATGTTTCTTTTCAAGGGGTTTGCATTCCTTTTTCCTGCCCATTTCAATAACTTGGAAAAAATATCTCAAATCCCTGTCCCCATACTTATTTTCCATGGCGAAAAAGACGAAATCGTACCGTTTTCCATGGGCAAAAAACTGTTTCAGGCTGCACACCAACCAAAATATTTTTTCCCCATAAAAAGAGCCGGGCATAATGACACCTACTTTTTGGGTGGCAAGGCATATTTTGAGACCTTTTCAACCTTTGCAAGGGATTCAGAGATTTAATTGTCCTTTCCCAGTTCAACGGACCTTTTGCATGCAGCCTCAACAGCCTTAATGGTCATCTCCTCCAGGCCCATTCTGTTGAATGTGGCCAGACCTTCCGCTGTTGTGCCGCCAGGTGAGGTCACCATTTCTCTCAAGCGGACCAGGGAATGTTCCGAGTCCTTTGCCAGGTAGGCAGCACCTAAAAATGTCTGCACAACCAGACGCGTGGATATCTCTCGTTCGAGGCCCACAGATGCACCGGCGTTTACCATGCATTCCATGATCCTGAAGACATATCCGGGAC
>JAFDJF010000005.1 GCA_019307645.1 Deltaproteobacteria bacterium | reverse complement strand
ACTGGATGTGGCGGAAATTCTCCAAAAGGGCAGATAGCTGGTTCCTCCATTCTGCCCCGGGACGGCCCATAAATCTACCTTCCTGAACTTTCCTTCTGATGCTTCCCAGGCCGAACTGCAATTACTGCATGTGAGAACCACGCTGTCCTTCTCACCTTCCAGGTTCCAGCCGCACTGGGGGCAGATTGTCGGGATGAAAGAAATTTTCCATTTGGGCTTGCCGATTATGTCCGACCCAAATATGTCCCGGCCCTTGGGGACATCGGCAATGGGCCTGTTTAAAACCGCATCAAAGATTCTGTTTCCCTGCACAAAGAGCGGGAGATAGATGAGGCATAGTGTCTCACCAATAAATGCGCGGTGTGAGATCGTCCTGGATGATGCTCCGGAAGTGAGCCTTGCGGCTTTCGCTATGATGTCAGCTGCCTTGAGGGTGAACTTGAGAAACGAACCTTGTGTAGCCGGGGTGACGAATTTCATTTTCATGGCCTGCGGTCTGAGTCCCAGGGACGAGGGAATCCCCTTGAACTGCAACCCTGTATGTGTGATGTCCACAAAGCGGTGACCGATAGTCAGGCCCTGGCAGAAATACACGTTGCCCTTAAAGCGGAGATATGGGGTATAGATTATCTCTTTGCCGGATGCCTTGTGTGGCAGCACATAGCGTAAGTAATTGGGGGAAAAGAGGAAATTTTCTACACCACAATAGGGACAACGCAGAAGGCGGTCGGTTTCGTCCAGCTCGACAGGCCCTCCACATTGCGGACACTCTTGCTCGACTGTAAAGCCCATATTATCCCAGCTTTTCTCCGCAGCTGTTACAGAAACTGGATCCTGGCATGTTTTCGGCCTGGCAGTGGGGGCAGACGGGTGGAACCGGCTTTTCATCCGCCGGATGGCCGCATTTGGGGCAAAACCGTGCATTTGGCGGTAAATTTTTGCCACAATTGACGCACTGATCCAGAACCAATTGCTGATGTCCGCACAGAGGACAGAATTTGGAGCCCTGGGGAATGGAATTTCCGCAGTCCGGACAGTTAAATCCCTGCGTGACAGGGCCTGCGCCGCCACCAGTCCCCGGCTGTGGCCTGAAGCTCTCGGCAAACATGGCCGGCATCATCATGCCCAAACCCATGCCCATGCCAGAGCCTGCCTCCCCGGTTGACTCTGATGCTTTCTCCATGGCCATAGCTGCCTTCATCTTTACCAGTTTATCCAGATCCTGGATAACATTCAGACGACTCTGATCGTCAATGGCCTGTTGTACTTCCGGGGGCGGTGTTATGGATGTGATGTAAAGATGCTTCAAGCCCAGGCCAAAGTGGCTGAAATCATCTTGCAGCCTTTTTTGCAGGCCCACGGATAGATCGTCGTATCGGCCGGGAAGATTGAAGAGGCTGTCCAGATTTTCACCCAGGTGATCATTAAAACGCGAGACTATGACGCGTTTCAGGTATTCTTCGATTTCCTCTGTTGTAAATTTACCCATTGTGCCAACCAGACTGTTTATGAACAGTACCGGCTGAACGACCTGAATGTTGAACATTCCGTGGGCGCGCAGTCTGATGAGCCCCAGTTGCGAGTCTTTGAAGGCCACAGGGTCTCTTGTGCCCCATTTGAGGTTGGGAAAGACCTTTAAATTTGCGAGATACACTTCCGCGCGAAGGGGGCTGGTCATGCCCCAGGGCATAGCCAGGAGTTTAGTAAGGACCGGGATGTTGGCTGTTTTCAGGGTGTGGCGGCCCGGCCCGAAGGCCTCGCAGGCCTTGCCCTTGTAAAACAACACGCCGGCCTGACTTTCCCGGATAATAAGCTGGGCGCCGAATTTGATTTCGCCGGAGCCTTTTTCCGGTATCCTGTGCACAAGCTCCCTGCCGGTTTCATCAAACCACTCTATAACCTCGAGAAAAATGACATTATCAGTGCCCATAAGAACTCCCCTTTTTGATTGTTGGCGGTAGAAAATCAATTTGTTCCGAAACACCATCTCTATAATTCTTTCGGTTCCGGCCTTTCAGACTTTAGAGATTTCTGCTTTGTGCCCATGATTTTTTTGTAACAGTTCACCGGGTACAGGGATTAGGGATCAGTTATTTTTGAAAACAACGACTTATAGAGAACAGAGATTTATCCCTCAAACCCGGTAGTTTAGTTTAACCGACTGTTTTTTCAGGTATTGCCGACCCCTGGCCCCTGATCCCTGTGACCTGTTACATTTTTTTAAAACAGATCCATGTGTAGCAAGAAATTTTGATCGCTCCAGGTGGGTCCTTTCAGACCTGACCTTCGGATACTTGACACCCTTAATGATTTGATTTAACGTGAAACAGATGCAGGCGTGGACACAAAAAGGACGGCATATGGAACCATCTGTTAAAATTGATGAGTTAATTGAGATAGTTAGGAAAGGAGGGGCCGTAAAGACCGGTGTGAATGTGTATAACAACCGGGGCGCACTGTTAATTGAGAAGAATGTCGTTATAAAGAGCGTTAATGCACTGATTACTTTAAAACAGAACGGATTGCTGGATGTTCCTGTTGACTATGAAAAGGCAGGAGGCGTATGGGATAAAAATGGCAGATTAATTGAAGCAAAAAAAGGACCTGTTGATGAACCGAAAAGAAAGATTGTCTTATCGAAGGCACATATAAGAGTTGAAGAGATCACGGAACTCAAGAAAGAGGCAAAAGCTTTTCACCAACATGCCAAAGCAAATATTAGAAAGGTCATTGAAGAGATAAAAGAGACAGGGGGAACATTTGATCAGACCATAATAGAAAGTACGATTGACGAGATATTTCTTTTCCTTGCAAGAAACGGCAACGCCTTCAGCTACCTGGCAAAAGAATTGTTTACGCATCATGATTATTTGTATAACCATTCAGTAAATGTCTGCACTCTGGGAACAGCAGTCCTGCTGCATTTTAATGAACAATTTGGAGAGTTGATCAACAGACAATTGAATCAGCTGTTCATGTACAACACCAAATTGAGCCTGACCGAAAATTCAACCTCATATATATCGTATTATCCGGAAGAACTGAAAGAGATTGCCATGGGTCTTTTCCTGCACGACATCGGCAAAGTTTTGGTTTCGGAACAGATATTGAACAATGAGGGGACGCTGACGTCTGATGAGGCTGCACTGCTGAAATCTCACAGTTATGAATTAGGATCCAGCCTACTGAAAAAGAACGGGATTCATAATGCCTTCATTAATAATGTGGTGAAGTATCATCATTCAGCATTGTATAAAGATGAAAACAAGGCATATCCGGCAGAAAAGCTTCCAATAGAAATCCCGCCCTATGTAAAGATATGTAAACTGGTTGATATTTATGACTCCATGACTTCAAAACGTTCATTTAAAGATGCCGAAAGCCCGGCATCTGTGGTCACAGATATCTTCAGAAGATATGCAGGAAAGGAAGATATCATGCTGCGGCTGGTCCTTAATGCATTCGTAAGAGTGGTCGGCATTTATCCCTCCGGCAGTGTCGTGTATCTGCGGAACGGACAGATGGCCTATATCGCTGACAGTGACGGCCCGATCTGTATCCCCTTCACCGACAGATATGGGAATCCTGCCCCTGCCCTTCAGGAACCGTTTGATGCTTCGTCTGTCGGGGAGGAAAATATAGGGTTAAATATCGACAGAAGGCGGCCACCGCTTCGGCCTAAAGATACTTATGATAACTTGCCTGGATATCTCAAGGAAATGTGACGCAGGCACCGGGTACCTTTTATTTTATGTTGAATATATGGGCCTTTTTCTTTATTGTTTGGGGCAAAGACAAGGCTTGGAAACAAACAGGAACGCTGAAAGCAAAAAAGGTGCAGGAGGATTTGATGGACAGCACAAGTGTACACAACTTGGCCATCGAGGAAACCTATCAGGACGGCCAGATTATCTTTAAGGAAGGAAGCTCCGGGGACTGGATCTATACGATCATTTCAGGTTCCGTGGAAATATCAAAACATGTGGGTGACGAAACTAAAATTATAGAAGTGCTCGGACCCGGAGAAGTTTTCGGAGAACTGGTTTTCATCGGAGGATTTACTCGTACAGCCACGGCTAAGGCGGTCGGGGTTACAACCGTCGGAATCATTGACAGAGATTTCCTTGACAATGAATTCAACAAGCTTTCCAGTCAATTCCGTGCCATTCTGGTTGCCGTCACGCATCGTTTCAGAAAGATGCTTGATCGAGCGTGTGACTATACCGCCAGAGCTGAACCTCGGATTCCCAAGGCCTTATCCCTGACGTTTAAAGACCGTGAGTCTTTTGTGCGTGCATATACCGGGGATATCAGTACGGGCGGACTTTCTATCAAGACGGAGAATCCGTTGCCTCCCGGGCATCAATTCCGCCTCAAACTTCAGGTCCCCAAGAGGGAGGAACCCGTTCAAATCAAATGTGAAGTTGTGTGGTCTCGCAAAAAAGAGGAGAGTACGCCGGGAAAGCCTTCAGGCATGGGCGTCAAGTTCTGCGAGATTTCAGAGAGTGACCTGAAATTTTTGAAACAGTATGTTTCTAAAGCATCGGCTGAAGCATAAGGGCTGTGGAAAAAATAAGGCGCTCCATTTAGATCTTATCTTTGAAGGTTTCGTAAAAGGTCTATATTGACGGTTCCGCAAAAGTCAGAAAACACCATTCCTTGTCATTCCGGCGAAGGCCGGAATCCAGTTATATCAAATAGTTCCAGCTGGTCTGGACTCCGGTTTTCACCGGAGTGACGACTTTTTACGGAATCGTCAATGTTGACAAAAAAGAATGGATGTTTAAGACTGATAAATTAGAGCTTTTCGGTATCCAGGGAGAAAAATATGTACACTCTGATGGCCATATCTGGTTTGACTGTTGATCCGCTTACAAACAGCCCGATTGTTATTCTCAAGGAAATTGATGGTGACAAGACTCTGCCGATCTGGATTGGCTTGTTGGAGGCTACAGCCATTGCCAGTGAACTGGAGGGCATCAAATTTTCGAGGCCGATGACTCACGATCTTTTGAATAACTTTCTGGAGATGGTGGATATTAAAGTTACCAAAGTCGAGGTTTGCGATCTAAAGGACAACACCTATTATGCCCTTATCCATTTCAAGCAGGGAGATAAAGAGCAGACGATCGATGCCAGGCCCAGTGATGCCCTTGCTCTTTCTCTCAGAGTGGAGGCACCTATTTTTGTGTCTGAGGAGATAATCAATAAGTCTAAAGAGATAGACTTGAAGCCAGAAGCTGAGGATAAAACAGAAGCGGGCAAGAAATGGCAGAAGATTCTGGAGGGTCTCAATCCTGAAGATTTCGGGAAATACAAGATGTAATATGTTGACAGCCTTCTGTTATCAGGGGGTTTTTTTGTTGCTGACCACTGAATGATAAAATCCGACTGCACTCCTATCCCCTCTTTCGCAATCAATAGTGTTTTTCCAGAAATGGGTGGACACTTATCAGAGTTTGCCGGACATGCCAAGGGCACCCTTCTGTAAGTATAGAACTTTCTTGAAGATTCCTCCAAAATTCCCATCTCTTTTTCGAAAAAATTGGATTTTTTCGATTTTCCTGTAAAAAACGTCCCTGTCTGGAAAAAGGCGACTGATATGAACGTGGTGAGAAAAAAAAGCCTGTTTAACCTTTTTGGCGGCGTTATTGTCGTTTTATGGCTCATCATGATGGGCCTGTTGGTTAAAAAGGTCAATTTTACTGATTTTAGCGGACAAGCTGATTTTTTAGATAAGACATCCAATATCAGCGCACCCTCCAGCGATTGGATGGAGATTTATCTGAGGGATGAGAAGGTGGGGTATTCCGTGAACCATGTCAGCCTGGTTGAAGATGACTATCTTATTCGGGAGGAGATTTTTTTAAAATTGAATCTGATGGGTCAGGCCAGTGTTTTGCATTCGATCACCAGTTGTGTCGTGGGGCATGAGTTCTTTTTGAAGACATTCAAGTTTAAAATGACATCGGGAGCAGTTGCCTTTCAAATTTCCGGCAATGTAGAAGATGACCGTATGGTTCTGGAAATAGGGGAGGGGAAGACCCGGAGGCGTAAATCTATTCAACTGTCGGGGAGGCCCGTGATAGGCGCTGCCCTGGCCCAGTTTTTTAAATGCCGGCATGTGGAAGTGGGGCAGTCTTTCACATTTCCGATTTTTGATCCGTCCACCATGGCCCAAAAAGAAATGACTCTTGAAGTAAAAGCCAGAGAGACATTGACTATAAATCGCATTGGGTATGATGCATTTCGTTTGGAAACTGATATGTGGGGCCACAATTTGACGTTCTGGCTTGACAAAGATGGCAGTGTTCTGAGGCAAGAAGGTTTCATGGGAATGACTTTGGTCCGGTCGAGTGCCGACGCGGCCCCGCGAGGGATTAAGGGGAGCAGTGGCAGCGATTTATATGAGCAGGTCGCGGTACGTGTAAAGAAAAGGCTACCGAGACCCCATCGGCTGACCTATTTGAAACTGAGGGTGTCGGGTCTGGATGAGACCGATTTTGATACGGCTGTTTTGGATGAAGGGAGACAGAAATTTCAGGAAGGAATAATCGAAATTATGAAGGAAAAGGTACCCTTAAAAGAGAGCTCCATGCTTCCTTATGTGGACCTTTCCGAAGAAATGAAACTGTTCTTGGAACCCGAAATAGGAATCGAAAGTGACGGCAAAGCAATCACAGAAAAAGCGCGTGAGATTACCGGAGATGCCAGAGATCCGGTAACCGTTGCCAAGAAGCTGTTGGAATGGGTTTACGGGAACATTGAGAAAATGCCTGTTATCACTGTTCCCAGTGCAGAGGAGGTGCTGAAGACCAGGGTTGGGGACTGCAACGAGCATGCAGTGCTGCTGACCGCCTTGCTCAGGGCCTCCGGAATCCCCGCCGGACTGTGTGTGGGGCTTGTGTATGCAAGGGGCATGTTCCTATATCATGCGTGGTGTGAAATCTACCTGGGGGAATGGATCTCTGCTGACCCGACACTGAATCAGATCCCTGCCGATGTCAGCCATATCAGGCTTGTAAAAGGCGGACTGGAAAGGCAGGTAGAGATTATCAGTCTGGTTGGCAAAATTAAACTGGAGGTATTGGAATACAGGGACAGGTGACGAGTAAAGGTATAAGGCGTAAGGTGCAAGGTATAAGGTTTAAGGTGGCGGGCAAACCGCTCAACGGGTAATCCATGATAAAACTGATCGATTTGACTAAGATGTTTAAGAACCTGCGGGCCGTTGACAATATCAGCCTGGAGGTCAAGGAAGGGAGTATCCTTGGATTCCTTGGACCCAACGGCGCAGGAAAAACCACAACCATAAAAATGATGGCCGGTACCCTGAAGCCCACAGCAGGGCAAATCATCATCAACGATCTGGATCTTGCCAAAGACCCTTCGGCAGTCAAGCAGTGCGTGGGTTTTATCCCGGACAGGCCTTTTGTTTATGAAAAACTCACCGGCCTTGAGTTCCTCCGCTTCATTGCTGCCCTTTATCGATTGGATCACGCATCATCAGTGGAATACAGGATCTCGGAACTGCTCACACTTTTCGACCTCAGCCACTGGCAGGAAGAGCTGATTGGAAGTTACTCCCATGGAATGAAACAGCGGCTGGTAATGTGCTCGGCCCTGATCCATAACCCAAAGGTCCTGATCGTTGATGAGCCCATGGTGGGTCTGGACCCGAAGGGCACAAGGCTTGTGAAGGACATATTCAGAGAACAGGCCCGCCAGGGGACAACGGTTTTCATGTCTACGCATTCCCTCGATGTTGCCGAAGAAGTGTGCGATGAAATCGCAATAATACAGGCGGGCCGGATTATTGCGAAAGGCACTGCGGACACGTTAAGACTTAAAGCGGATGTGGACGGCAACCTGGAGGACGTATTTCTGAAACTGGTTGAGGGAAAAAGGTTGGCACATGAGAGACCTCTATCTTCTTAGTAAGCCCAGGTTCGTGGGCCTTCGAAACCAACTGGTCCGTCCTGAAAACGGAAAAAGAAAGCGGCTCATCCTCATGGGCGGGTTGGGACTCGCCTTTTGCGGGGTTATATTTCTCCTCTCCTGTCGCGTCCTGATCTATTTTCAATCTGCGGAGGTCATTGGAGATATCCTGAGCCGTCTCCTCCTGTCCATGGTTCTCCTGACTTTTTTCTCCCTTCTCATATTCAGTCATATCATAGGCGCGCTTTCAAATCTTTTTCTTTCAAAGGACCTTGAGCTGTATCACTCTACACCTGCACCGTTGGAAGAGATCTTTTTGTCCAGGGTTTTTTACACCTTTATTGACAGTTCATGGATGTTAATTATCTTCGGCTTCCCCATTTTCATGGCCTACGGGTATGTATATCGCCCCGGACCGGGCTTCTATTTTACCCTCCTCCATATGAACCTGGCCATGGGGATTATTGCTGCAGGCATTGGCGTATTGATGACCATGGTTCTTGTCTATGTGTTTCCGGCACAAAGGACAAAAGATGTTATCATGCTCCTGTCAGTTCTGATGCTGGTAGGGCTTTATCTTATGTTTCGATTCTTGAGGCCTGAGAGACTGGTGGACCCTGATGCCTTCTTTACAATCTCGCAGTATTTGAGCGCCATGGAAGCGCCCTATTCACCCTATCTTCCAACGCAATGGATTACCGAAACCCTTTGGGGCAGTTTGGCCGGATCAACAGGAAACAGTCATCTGTTTGAGGTTGCATTGATCTGGACCACTGCAGCAGCGATCCTGGTCATCAATGTCTGGGTGGCTCATTTTGTATATTTTGAAGGCTTTTCCAAATCCCAGGAAGCCAAGAAGCGGAATATGGGGGGAGGCAGGCTTCTTGATATATTTGTCAGGTGTTTTACTAGACCGTTTGGAGATGATCTGGCAGCGGTCATGGCCAAGGATGTGCGGACATTTTTTCGGGACAACACCCAGTGGTCTCAATTATTACTGCTGTCTGCGCTAGTTGTGGTGTATGTATATAACTTCAGTGTCCTGCCGCTTGACATGAGTCCCGTTAGATTAAGTTTCCTTCAGAATGGCCTGGCCTTTTTGAATATGGGCCTTGCCGGATTCGTCCTTTCAGCGGTTTCAACCCGTTTTGTGTTTACTGCTGTCAGTTCCGAGGGCGAGGCTTACTGGATAGTCCGTTCGTCCCCCATGAGGCTCAGACGATATTTGTGGGGGAAGTTCGTGTTTTTCCTGTTTCCCATGATCATCCTGGCAGAGATCCTGATTATTGTTACCAACCTTTTTCTCGAAGTAACGCCTTTTATGATGTTTCTATCTTCGGCCACCATGTTTTTTATGGTGTTTGGGATTGTCGCCATTGGCGTGGGTCTTGGGGCGGTGTACCCCAATTTCAGGTATCAGAATATCGCACAGGTTTCCACAGGTTTTGGCGGTGTTTTGTATATGATTATAAGCTCGCTTTTTATCGCCGTGGTAATTGTTCTTGAGGCGTGGCCCGTGTATGTCCTGTTCATGGCTGACCTGCATGGAAGTGCGGTTCCAATGTTTCAGTGGTTTATTATTGTTTTGTCGTTCTTCATAGTTCTCGTGACCAGCATTGCAGCAATTTTCGTGCCCATGAAAGTGGGGCTTAGGGCTTTGAAAGAATATGAATGATGATGCTTTTTTTGAATATGTAGGGAACCTCCACATCCACTCTTCTTTTTCCGATGGGGCTGGAACCATCAGGGAGATCACTCAAACCGCTTCAAAGATCGGACTGGATTTCATCATCCTCAATGATCATGATTTCATGGCCGATTCACTTCATCTTGATGCTGAAGGTTTTCACAGCGGAGTGCTGACCCTTGTGGGCCTTGAAATAGGCAGACTGTCCCATCACTATCTGGCCTATGATCTCAAGGAGATGGCGATGGCAGGGGACTCCAGTCCTCAGGAGGTTATTGACCGTGTAAATAAACAGGGCGGATTTGGGTTTTTGGCCCACCCGTTTGAAAAGGGCATGGCTTTTCATGATAAGTCGACTGCTTATATTTGGAAAGATCTGACGGTTACGGGGTTTACGGGCATCGAAATCTGGAATTTTTCTTCTCGGTGGAAAGAGCGGGTCAGGACCGTATTGCACGGACTTTTCTTTCTGCTCTTTAAGTCCCGGCTGCTGAGAGGCCCCAGCAGCAAAACCCTTTCGTATTGGGATACGTTGTGCCAACAGAGAAGAGTGGTTGCCATCGGCGGTTCGGATTCCCACGGCGCCTTGTTTGAGTGGGGAACACTCCGCTTCAGACCCCTGACATATGATTTTTTGTTGAACACCATCAATGTCCATATTCTGTTGGACAGGAAACTGCCAAAGGATTTTTCCAGGGCCAGGGCCGAAGTATACCGGGCAATGAGAGAGGGGCGGTTATTTATTGCCCATGAAAAACTGGCACCTGCCACGGGCTTCAGATTTAATTATGTGCCAAAAGACGGGACCCATCTGACCATGGGAGAAGAGGGGCAGTTTAAACCCGGTCACATTCATGTGGAAACACCTAAACACGGTGAGATCAGACTCATGAGAGACGGGATTGTGCAGGAAAGGTGGTACGGCAGGAATGCATCCTTTGACGTGCCGGAAAAAGGCGTATACCGTGTTGAGGTTTCCATTTACTGCTTCCCTTTTGGCTGGCGGCCCTGGATCTTTTCCAATCCCATTTACCTGAGGTGATTGTTCAGGCCCTAGACCTCCTCAATGAGTTATTCGGCGCTCATTACGGCTGAAGAGAATACGCGAAAACCCTGGAAAACATCTCCAGATCGATATCATCCACCAACCCGTCCGAGTTGAAGTCAGCCATAACATCGTATTCGGGTTCACCTGCCATGGAGCCAAAAGCAGCCTCCAGCAGGGAGAGGTCCACACCGTCAATATCCTGATCCCCATCCACATCGCCGAAACTGGGAGGATAAGATGGTTTACTGGTTTTGCCGAGGGGATCGGTACCCGCACCAACTTCTTCTCCATCACTGTATCCGTCTTTGTCCGTATCCCAGTCAAAAGGATCGGTTCCCGAAGACATTTCGTCCTCATTGATTAGTCCATCCCCGTCTTCATCTCCATCGTGCGGGAAGGTCGTGAACTGCCAGATGGGTCCTATGGTCTCACTACTCTTATCGTCTTTTGCCACGACCTGCCAGAAGTACGTTGTGTTGAACTGCAAACCAGAGGGGTCAGAAGGCTGACACGATGTTCCGGTTTGATCCTGACAACCGGATATGGGCGATAACCCGTCCTGAGCAGTTCCCACATAGACATCGTAGGTGACCACATCACCGGGGTCGGGGTCCCCGCCCTGCCAACTCAGGAGGGTGTCAACGGGAATCCCTGAGATCCCGTCATCGGGGTCCGGGAATGAGGGTTCAAAGGGAGGATTGTCATATACAAAGTAGGCGCTCCCTTCGTTGCTGAAGTTGCCGGCAATGTCCACTCCCAGGAACCTGACTGTTGTGGTCACAGCAATCTGGATGGGATCAGTGTACAGGGTGGCTTCGGTTGTCGGCGGGCTGCCATCCGTGGTATAGAAAATGTAGGCCGGTTCGTCAGCGGAAAGGGTCATGCTCTGGGTCACGTTGAAGGGACCGCCGGGTGGAGAAGCCTGAACATTAGGCGCAGTAGTGTCCCCGGCCTCGTCTACATTAATTGCAACATTTCTAACCGTGGACACATGGAAGGCATCGGAAAAGAAAAGGGTCAACCCTCTTTGAATAGGATCTGAGTCGGGCATCCTCATTTCCAGGGTTATTACTTCCAATCCCGTAGGAGTCCAGTTGTTTTCATCAGCATCGAAAAGATTGCTCAGATTCAAATAAGCCTGGTTTTTACCGGCCCCGTCTTCTACAAAAGCGGAAACCGGGTAAGTCGTGTTGCTGCTGGAGGCTGTTGTCAACCATCCTCGAGAATCCAGTGTTCCGAAATCATCCGTCAGGGATATCAACACCTGGTTTGAGTCAGATACAAAGGCATTGGCCGCCGTGGTAGTCACTGAGGACACACCCGAAGCAGGCCATGAAGTTTCGGGACCACCGTTTTCCGAATAAATCCTGAAATAATAAGTCGTTAGTGGGAGACAACCTTGAACGCCGATTTTCATCAATCCCAGGTTCTGTGCAAGGGTCCGAAGCTCTTTTATCCCTTCTTCCCTGTGGAAATCGTCCACGGTTTCCGGGTCACCGCCAAACAAGGGAACCGTTGTTATTTCAAATTCTGACGTAATATCGTCCGTTCCGCCCGAATCGGAAAAAACGGTTATCCGTAGCGTTGCAGTCACGCCTACCTGAGGGGCGGCTGAGTCAGAGGTCTTCCATATAACGGCGAAACCGGATGGCGTGACGTCTGTCATTTGCACGTCATGTATCGTAATTTCCCCCCGTGCTGTAACGGTTGATAGCAGCAATACAACAGTGAAAAGAATAAAATGGAAAAAAAACCTTTGCATGCTATTCGTGGTTTGCTTTTTCATGGATGATCCTCACATTGCTCATCATAGTCTTGCCAATGAACCATCTGCGAAATGGCTCAAAGTGACGTTCACGGGCCATAG
Source organism: Deltaproteobacteria bacterium (assembly GCA_019307645.1). The sequence goes on along the minus strand of JAFDJF010000005.1, from coordinate 1,335 downwards.
CCCCTTCACCTGGATTAGAGGTCATGATGCTCCCGGAATCTATAACCGCATTCTGTGGCGCCAATGCGCCCCTCTCGTATTCATCAAACAACCCTATCATATGTCCGAATTCGTGTGCCACGCGCTTGGGGTTATCCAGTATGTTCCAGTTGAGTTCATCGGTGCCCCCTGAACCCGGCCGAACGATCACGTCGTGATGGAATTCCGGGCCCTTGAAAGAGACATCTACAACGACCGGATAGCGCTGCTCGGAAATTGTCTCCAAGGCAAACTTCTCGCTCCATATCTGCTCGATGCCCTTTTCCCAGAACGGTTCGACTCTTTCGATCTCAGGTCTCGTAACACCTCTAGCAGGGATGAGGTTGATCCCTACGCTGACAACCAGTTTATTGTCTTTAAGCCTTAGGTCATAGGCGTAATTCCAGGCGAACCCGTTCAACCCTTCCATGCGGTGGGCAACCCTTTCAATAGGGATGGAAACCGGGGCATTCGACGATGACGACGGGTGAGAAAAGCCGGCAGGCTCGACTTCGAGAAACCCCGCTCGTCCCTGGTCATGCTCCTGCCAGGCAATCAATAAAGAAAAAAGCGCTATAGCAGCTATGCCTAATCTTAATAGCAATTTCAAAACGAATTCCCTTTGAGCTCTGTTTTGAAGCCTGGCTGGCCGTACCGTTGCAAAACCCGCTCTCCTCCGACCAATATGGCTACATTTTTTATGCCTGCCGCATGTAAACGACGGGCCACCTGTTCTGCTTTTCCGTCACCCCGGTCAATTAACACATAAACTCCGTCATGGCCTTCCTCCTTGATGACAGCAACGGCTGGAATAGAAGCATTGCCGGCCTTTCTACCTGGTAGCCCATGCCCGCGGTCAGGAGTTATAATTCTCAGCCCCGGGAAATGCTCTGAGAGATTCGACAGTTCATCACCAGAATGGGGCAGCGTTCTCGATGCAACCTTTTTTTCTTTCTCTTCTTCACCCATGCTGCGCAAATCCACCAGTATTACATCAGGATTGTTTGCAGGGGTTGCCTTCAATTTCTTATAAGTAATGTATTGGAATTTTTCTCTCGTGATGCCCACGTCGCCGGTTCTTGAAAAGTTCCGTGCGTTCCATGCAGGAAACCCGCCTTCCAGCACTTCTGCTTCAATTCCCGGTTTTTCATTCAGGGCCCGGACGGCCTCAAGCGTTTGTTCTTTGTCAATACCGTCCCCGTATACAATTACCCTCCCCAGAGGCGGAAGACGCTTCAGTCCGATGATTCTGGCAGGGATATTGATTGCATTAGGGATATGCCCGGATGAATAGTCCCTGTTGTTCCTCACATCAAT
>JAFDJF010000251.1 GCA_019307645.1 Deltaproteobacteria bacterium | reverse complement strand
TACACCATAGGTGTCAGGCCGATACAGTTGACAGATTGAAAACATTGCGGATCTTGGCTTGTCAACTGTGTAGGCCTGACGCCTATGCTTTATTCGGGTTATGTGCTGCAGAGGAGAATTAATTAAAAGGTGAAGCGATTTGTAATAATTACGTTATGGTTTTTCGCTCTGGTGGCCTTTCTTGGCGCCTGCACCGGCGCTTATTTCTGGTACATATGGTCCAGTAACATGCCTTATATCGGATCGGTCAGGGAGTACCGTCCGCCTATCGTCACGGAAGTCTTCAGCAATGATGGAGAGGTGATCGGTCGGTTCTGGTTTGAAAAGAGGATCGTTGTCTCGCTGGACCAGGTACCCCAGCACCTGATTAATGCTTTTCTGGCGGCAGAGGACTCCCGGTTTTTTGAGCACAGGGGTGTGGATATTGCGAGTATTTTTCGTGCATTGTACAAGAATCTGGCGTCAGGAAAAATAGAGCAGGGAGGAAGTACCATTACCCAGCAGGTGACCCGGTCCCTGCTTCTCAGAAACACCAAAAGGACTTATCGGAGAAAGGCAAGAGAGGCCATTTTATCCATACAGCTTGAAAGAAATTTTTCCAAAGAGGCGATTCTGTCCCTGTACCTGAACCAGATTTACCTGGGTCACGGCGCTTACGGCGTTGAAGCGGCCGCGCGCACATATTATGACAAGCCGGCCAAAGATATAAACCTTTCAGAGGCGGCCATTTTGGCGGGGCTCCCCCAGGCACCGTCAAGATACTCACCTGTTTCTCATTTTGACCTGGCAAAGGACAGACAGGAATACGTCCTGAGGAGGATGTTAAAGGAGAAATACATTACCCGTGAACAGTTCAGAGAGGCCCTGGGAGCTCCTGTTGAGATAAAAGCAGCGTCGGAAAATACTTTTGAGAAGACACCTTATTATACCGAGCATGTTCGTCGCTATCTTTTAGAAAAATACGGCCAGGAGCTCCTGTACCGCGGGGGACTCAGTGTCCACACTTCCCTGAATCTGAATATGCAGTTCGCTGCCAGAGATGCCTTGAACAAGGGGCTGACCGAGCTGGACAAAAGGGAGGGGTACAGGGGTGTTTTGAGGCATCTGACAGCAGAAGAAATTCCGGACTTCAAGAGCAGTGCCTTGGAAGAATTTTCTTCAACGCCTCCTGGAATTGGCGCTGTTGTCAGAGGTCTTGTGGAATCGGTAGATGATGAGGGCGGGGAGGTCACAGTATGGATCGGTGAAGGAAACGGCCGTTTGCCCCTTTCCATGATGAACTGGGCCAGAAGGCCCAACCCGGAAGTCGCCTATTACGCTCAAAGGGTGAAAAAGCCCTCTGAGGTTCTGGAAGAAGGCGACGTTGTTATGGTTCGTCTGGAAAAAGAAGATAAAGAACCCTTTGCCTGGGAGGTCTCTCTGGAACAGACCCCGGAGGTTCAGGGGGCGCTGTTCTGTATGGCGCCCGGCACAGGCGAAGTAAAGGCAATGGTGGGGGGGTTGGATTTTGCCGTCAGTCAGTACAACAGGGCCATTCAATCAAGGCGCCAACCCGGTTCAGCCTTTAAGCCTCTTATATATGCTGCCGCCCTGGATTGGGGCATGAGTCCTTCAGAGATTATCGTTGATACTGCCTATATATCGGACAAAAATCCTGAAGAAGAAATCTGGAAGCCGAAAAATTACAAAGGAAAATTTTTTGGTCCCACATTATTCAGGACGGCCCTCATTAAGTCCAGAAATGTCAGTACAGTCAAGATCCTGAAGAAAATCGGTGTAAGATATGCCATTGAATATGCAAGGGGACTTGGAATAGAATCGGAGCTGAGTCCTGATCTTTCCCTGGCGCTTGGTTCAACGGGTGTTTCATTGATGGAGATCACCCGGGCTTACGCGGTTTTTGCCAGTGGCGGAATACTGGTGAAACCAATATTCATCAAGAGGGTTTTGGACCGAAGCGGTCAGATTATTGAGGAAAATCAACCTGAGCTGAGAGAGGTTATTTCCAGAGAGACCGCTTATGTGATGACCGACCTTCTAAGGGCTGTCATTCAGGAGGGAACGGGCTGGAGAATCAAACGGTTAAAAAGGCCGGCCGCCGGAAAAACCGGGACCACAAATAATTTGGTAGATGCGTGGTTCGTGGGATACACGCCTGAGTTTGTGACAGGTGTGTGGGTGGGCAATGATGACCGGAAGGTAATGGGAAAAGGGGAGACCGGTTCCCGGGCGGCAAGCCCCATATGGCTTTATTTCATGTCAGAAGTTCTTAAAGGGCGGCAGGTCGTCGATTTCCAGGTTCCGGATGGGGTTGTGTTTGCAAAAATTGATGTAAAGACCGGACTCCTGGCCAGTTCTTATTCGAAAGATACCATATTTCAGTCATTTAAGGAGGGGACGGAACCGAAGGAATATTCGCCCAGGCCAGCATCACCAAAGTCGGGCCAGTTTTTTCAATATGATATGGACGATGATTAGGGACTATCCTTCCAGGTCCTTTACACTTTGAAGAACTGTGTCAAAAAGCTCACCGATATCTTCCCGGTCAATACACGAAAACGCCACTCTGAGATCAGTCTTGCCCAGGGAGATGAGGCCCACGCCGTATTTTTCAAGAAGGTGGGCCCTCAGTCGTTCGGCTTCTACGGTTTTTAATTTCAAACACATGAAGTAGCCGGAGTTAAACGGGTATGCCTCCCAGGCCTGCTGATATTTCGGATTTGCAAGAACCCTGCTGACTTCCTTGGCACGTCCTTCCAGGAGCTGAAATTTTTCCTCCTTTTCTGCAGCGTAGCTTCCCGATTGCAGTGATTTGAGTACGAGTTCCTGGCTCAAGTGGGAGGCGTTGGAGATGGATCCCCTGACTGCGCCGGCTGTTTTTTTCTCCAGAGCCTCATAGGCCCCTTTCGAGGCAGCGCTGAAAGTGGCGCCGTAGGTTACAAATCCAACTCTCAGTCCCCATACAAAATTTTCTTTGGTTGCGCCGTCAAGCTTCAATGCAAGAAGCCTGGGATCGCAGTCGATTAACCTTGTGAAGATCGATTCCTTGAGGGCGTTGTCATCATAAAAGAGCCCGAAATAGGCGTCGTCTGTGACTGCCAGGACATTGGTGCCTGCCCGGGCCACACCTGTCAGAATATGAACAATGCCGTCTGCTTCTTCAGGGGACGGGGTGTAACCCGTGGGGTTGTTGGGGAAGTTGAGGATGGCGATAATTTTTCCCCTGCTCTTCGCTTCAGATTGCACACAGGTTTCAAAGGCCTTTAAATTGAGTTTCCCAAAACTGTCAAACAGGGGATAGTGAACAATCCTCGCGCCTCTCCGGACCGAAAATATGAGATTATAGTTTCCCCACATCTTATCCGGAAGAACAATCACATCTTCGGGGTCTACCCACATGTCGGATACCACACTGAGCCCGTGTGTGATCGCATGGGTGACTACCGGAAGACTGATATCTTTGCCACCGAGCGAGGGGTTTTTTTCGACCATCGAATCCCGCCACGCCTGACGGAGGGGCATTATCCCGAAAGAGGGTGCATAGGTGAGCGCCTCTTCAGGCGTCAGTCCGGTTATCATGTCCATGACAGAAGGCAGATACATGGTTCTGCCTTTTTCAGTGGCCATGCCGATTGTGGCATTGAATTTGTGCGCCTTTTCCCTGGCTTCGGCACCCTGCGAAAGGATGCCTTTAGGGAAAAAAAGATTTTTCCCCACTTCTGACAGCATCTCATACACATGGGTATTGGCGTTGATAATGATTTCGTTCAGTTCTTGTGCAATAGGATTCATGGGTACGGTCCTCCGTTCTTGAGCGAGCCATTAACCAGATTGTAAAATGACCAGGAGGCTGCCTCGATTTTGGAAAAAATTGCTATTCTCGGACAGCCTCCCAACAGAAAGAAATTCCTATCTCGTTGTTTGGCAGATTTGTCAAGCAGAATTAGCAGTTATATCTGGAAAATGGGGAACGAGTTGGGTGGAGCGGGTAAATGGAACATGAACGGTGAAGTCTGCGAAGTACCAAATTGTCTTGACTTGAAAAGCGCTTTCTATATATAAATCGAGATTTTAATCGGTTATTTTCAGGGGATACGTATCCACTGGCTATTCGACTATGCTCGATTTCTCAAGCTGGACAACCCTGTATGTCTGTGGTCATCATATGGGCATCCGGGCCATGGCATTGAGAACAGGTATCTGACCGCCGGGCCATATCTGAAACAACGACAATGAGAAGGAGAAAATACATGTCAAACGAACCACGGAAACTGAAACGAAAAAGATCGGATGTTTACAAGGATGCTCAGGTTGCAAAGTTCGGGGAGAGAAAACCTGATTTTTCCACCATGGGGAGAAAGATAAAAAACAAAATAAAAGAGCACCGGCAAGTCGTCATTGTTGAAGCGTGCCGAACCCCGTACGGAAGGTTTGGAGGAGGACTCAAAGGCTACGATGCCTGTGAGCTCGGGGCGCTGGCAATACAGGAAGTCATGAGGAGAACAGAAGGCAAGGTAAAGCCGGAAGATGTTGATTATGTTATGATGGGACATGTTGTCGCAGGAGGATGCGGTCAGGTTCCCAGCCGCCAGGCTTCAATACTTGCAGGCTTACCCGATTCTGTTCCCTCTATCACCGTGAATAAAGTCTGTTGTTCAGGAATAAAGACAATCGACCTTGCTTCTCAGATGATTCAGTTGGGAAGGGCGGAAATTATTGTTGCAGGTGGTCAGGAAAGCATGAGTAATACACCACATGCAATAAAAGAGATGAGATGGGGGAGCAGGATGAATCTCCCCACCGGAGATGTCTGGGATCTTATGGTTTACGATGGTCTGTGGGACGCGTTTTATCAACGTCATATGGCTATCCATGGCTCTGAAGTGAGTGATGAGTTCGGGTATACCCGCGAAGATCAGGACGAATGGGCCTATCATTCCCAGATGGCGGCTGCCGAGGCCATCAAGGCCGGGAGACTTGATGATGAAATATTCCCTGTAGAGGTTAAAGCAGGGAAAAAAACAATTGTAGTTGAAAAAGACGAGTTCCCGAGACCGGATACGACCCTGGAAGTCTTG
>JAFDJF010000250.1 GCA_019307645.1 Deltaproteobacteria bacterium | reverse complement strand
ATAAGATCAGATCAAAAAAGCCCCTGATTACACCTTTAACCCTAAGGACTCAGGAGGCGAGGGAAGGTAAAAACATCAATGGGGGGCCTTTTCAGAGGCAGGAAAGCCGGGACAGGCATGAGAAAGGTTATAGATATATGCGAAAAGTTAAGAAAAAGTAGATACTAAAAGGAGGCTTGATCCTTTGGAAATATTTTAATTTTGTATGCTAGGAGGCTGTCCGAGAATGCGTCTGAAACACGTTACCGAATTAAAGGAAATGCTAGCAGTTCCGGACAAGACGCCATCCTTTGGGTATTTTGAGAACGAAAATCCCGCTAGGTTCGCGGTAGTGAACCTAGCGGGTAGGAGAAGAAAGAAAAAAATACGGTCTTTCCATACGTGATAATTAAAGCAATAAATATGCCAACTGGCAGCTGAGATTCGTAAAAAGTTTGTTCGTGATTATTGGAAAACTGTGGGCTACGGGACAATCCTAATTTTATGGCAGGAGCAGGAAACCCGATAAAAAAAAGGGTCAATCAAACATACTGTTGATTAACCCTTTCTTATTATTAAGAATTTATGGTGCCGAGACGCAGAATTGAACTGCGGACACGGGGATTTTCAGTCCCCTGCTCTACCGACTGAGCTATCTCGGCATGATACCGGACTTGACGGCGAATTGATGTGCCTATCTTTAAGGCAAAGTGAAACTGATGTCAAGATTATTTGTCGTCCGGTTGCTCCAAATCCAGATCCAGATCCAGGACTTCAAGGTCTGATGAAATATTTCCCCCTTGTTCCTTCTTGATGTTAGAAAAAGAATCTGTAATGTCGGCATTTTCTTGCACAGGTGAAACTGATTCCTCCAAATCAAGAGAGAGTTGGTCGTCTTCCTCATCAGCGATTTTCCCTTCGATATCTGTTCCCTGCTCGTCCATTGACAGATCGCCAAAATCGAAGGCTGCTGTTACTTCATCTTGTTCAGAGGGTTCTAAAAAAACGCTTTGCTCGGTATCTTCTTCATCGGTTTTCTCTTCTCCCTGTGACTCTGCAGTTTCAGCATCCGTGGTTACCGGCTCTTCCGGAGCCTGTATGGGCTCATCGATTTCCTCCTTAAAAGACAGATCCAGTGTCGCATCAAGAGAGTCTTCCATACCGGTTTCCTTTTCTGTCTGCAATACTTCAGACGCATCCTGGCCTGTTGCAGGTTCGTCAAAATCCAGAGATAATTCGTCAGACTCGTCATCAAAAGAAAAATCTAAATCTGTTTCAAAAGAATCCTCCGCAATAGCGGTATGTTCCTTTTGTGGCATTACTGACGCCTCGTCATCCATAGGAAAGTCATCAAAGCCCAGAGACAACTCATCAGACACGTCATCCAAAGACAGATTCATGTCTGATGTTGCTGTTTTTTCTGCAGAATCGAATTCAGGATGAAAATCAAAATCCTGGCTGTCCGAAAAATCCATTTCGGTTGTTTCTTCCATGTCAAAACTCGTTTTTTTCTCCATTTTTATAGATTCTGTGGGCGCGTGACGATTAAAGTCGGCAAGAGAGGGAGAGGTTGGTTTGAAAGAGGGAAGATTCATTTTTTCCCTTACTTCGGCAAGTGCCTTCTTACATTTTGGACATGTCTGACTGTAATCAAAGCTGATGTAATTGCATTTTGGGCATTTCATTGTCGACTCCCGGGTTGTTGTGGACTTGTATGATCTTGAGATATCGTCGCATTTTAATCAAAAGATGACATTGTTATTGATTATGTCAAAGACATGAATAACAACATCCCAATTTATTATCATATTTCTATTTTCGGGAATACATGGGAGAAACTTTAGTTTTTTCCAAGATATATACCTAAAGAGTCAAGTGTGCTCAAGGGTTCCTCATCCGAAAGCACCCGGGCATTTTTGACCTTGCCAATGAAAAGGGTGTGATTCCCCGGGTGGTGGCTTGCCTGAACATGGCACTCCATATAGGCGATGCATTGCTTTAGAATTGGACATCCGGTTTCATTCCCCTTGTTCCACTTAATGGTTTTAAACTTGGCTGCGGGGTCAGGGCCTTTAAAATTTCCAATAAGGTCGGCCTGATTTCTGGATAATATGTGTAACGCAAAACAGCCGCTTTGTTTTACCATATCGTGACAATAGCGGTTTGGATGGATGGCGACCATAACAAGAGGCGGCTCATATGAGATCTGGGAAACCCATGAAATGATCATTCCATTAATTTCTTCTTTGTAAGAAGTTGTAAGAACATAGATGCCATTCGTTATTTTCCCGAGGATTGTCGGCCACATGTTTTCCATTTCTATCGCCTCGTCAGCTGTTTCTGATCGCATCCCTGGCCAGCTGGTCACAACGTTCATTGTATGGATGTCCGTTATGTCCCTTAATCCATTTCCACTCGATTTTATGCCGTTTGCTCAGCCCTAAAATCTCCTCCCACAGGGTCTTGTTTAAAACAGGCTTTTTCTGAGAGGTTAACGAGTTTCTTTTGATCCATCCCGGAAGCCATTCGGTCATGCCTTTCACCACATACTGGGAATCAGTGGCTATCCTTATCCTGCAAGGTCGTTTGAGTTGTCGCAAGGCATCAATGATGGCTATCATTTGCATCTGGTTATTGGTGGTTTCGATCTCGTATCCGGAAATTTCCCTGATTTCCTCGCCGTATTTCAAAATAGCACCATACCCACCCGGACCCGGGTTTCCACTGCAGGCCCCGTCAGTAAAAATTTCCACTAAATTGTCTTGTTTTTGTGCCATTACTGCTAATCAGCCGTGAAAGTGGGGAGCTGTTTTTTGACGAAGCTTGAATGTGAGCATGTCCAGTTTTATTGTAAAATCAATATTTTCAAGCACGCAATAGTCTGGTACACGGACCATGCCTGGAGAAAAATTTATGATGGCATGAACCTTTGCTTTTAAGAAGAGATCCGCAACGCTCTGAGCTGCCGAGGGGATTGTCGTGATGACGCCAATTTCGATGTTTAATTCCTTGACCGCCTGAATAAGATTCCTGATATCCATAATTTTCAGACCGGTTGGTGTGTTTTCTCCGATTTTCTCTGAATCGTTGTCAAAGACGGCCACACACTTAAAGCCCCTTGCCGGCAGATTTTGGTGCTGCATAATGGCTGAGCCTAAATTCCCGAATCCGACAATACAGATGTTCCAGTCACGGTTTACTGCCAGGATTTTTTTTATTTCAGCCTGAAGGTCTATTACGTCGTAACCGACACCGCGGACGCCAAACTCCCCGAAATAACCAAGATCTTTTCGGACCTGTGCGGGATTGACCTGACATAGCCATGCGAGTTTTTCTGATGAGACCATGCGGTAGCCATCAAATTCCAGAAGTTCGAGTTGTCTGTAATAAAGAGAGAGCCTGGTTATGGTTGCCTTTGGTATTTTTGTCGATTTCGCCATTTGTTAACCTCAGTTTGTAAATACTCAGAAACTTAAACAAGGAGTCCTTTCGGCCAAGAATCCCCGGTACGGACAAAGAATGCTGATTGACCGGAAAAGAAATGGTTTGAATTAAAGGGCCTGTATTATAGAACAGACCCATGAGGGGTGCAAGAGTATTTCCAAAAACCCTTGTTTGACGATCCCGTAAAAAGTCGGAAAACACCCTCCTTCATCATTCCGGCCCCGCATCAAATGCGGGATAAACTGTGGCCGGTCGAAGATTCCGAATTATCGGAAAATCCAGTTATATCAGATAGTTTCAGCTTGTCTGGACTCCGGTTTTCACCGGAGTGACGACTTTTTACGAAACCGTCAAGATTGATCATTTGGGCAGTCCGCTGTCAGAGGCCATTTTTACACGAACCTTAAAAAAATTATGATGACAATATTGTGGGTCTACTATATTATAGACAATGAGTAAAGCTGAGATATGAACAGGCCGAACTGTAAATATGCCCCTGAGATCCGGTATTTTGGTTCGTGCCCTGAAGACCATTCCCACACTTTCCAACCATAATACCACTGAACATATAAATTCTTAACTAGACTTATAGATTTATGCTAAATGGATAACCCATTGGAAAAGAAACTATTGCTTTCCAGCGAAACGATTCAGGAACGGGTCAAAGAACTTGCCGCTCGGATATCCTCTGACTATGAGGGACAAGAACCTGTTTTTATCGGGGTGTTGAACGGTGCAATATTCTTTTTTGCAGATCTGACGAGGGAGCTTGACATTCCCATCAAGATAGATTTTGTAAGGGCCGCCAGTTACGGCTCGGAAATGACCTCCAGCGGTGAAATCCGATTGACAAAGGACGTGGAAATTTCCGTAAAGGGGAAACCGGTCATCCTGGTCGAAGATATCGTTGATACAGGTCTGACGTTATCCCATATTATCAAGAAGATGGAGGCTAAAGCCCCTGAATCCATCAAGGTCTGCGCTCTTATCGATAAACTTGAGCGGAGAGACGTATCTGTTACCGTTGATTATTGCGGCTTCCGGATAGAAGAAGGTTTTGTCGTGGGTTACGGTCTTGACCATGATGAGAAATACAGGCAATTATCTGATATCTTTGTCTTGAAATAAGGCACATTTGCTATCCCAATGTTTCATTTTTCAAAGGTCTCTTTTGAGCGAAACCCAAACAGGAGGGTTCAATGATTATCCAGTGTGAGGAGTGCCGTACAAAATTCAATATGGATGAAGCCTTTCTCAAAAATGAAGGCACAAAAGTCAAATGTTCTCGCTGTAAACACGTGTTTGTGGCGTTTCCCCCGGAACAGGTTGAGGCTGAATACCCGCAGACACTTGGTGTCAGCGAAGAGGACCTGGGGGCACTGGAGGAATTAACTGACGAAGGCCTGGAAAAAGAAGCGGATTTCGATGATGTTTTCGAAGAAGAATCCATGGAGGATATCGAAGATCTGGAGGCTAAATATCGTGAGGATTCGCGTGGGGTCGCAGAAAAAGATGATATGGACAGGGACTCTGTCAAGGACGGCGATGATGAAGCGGAAGATGACTCTGCTGACGACAGGGAGACAGACAGACCCGTTTCTGAAAAAAAGAAGTCGGGTAAGACTCACACCCTGCTTATTCTCTGTGTGATTATTCTGGTGCTTCT
>JAFDJF010000249.1 GCA_019307645.1 Deltaproteobacteria bacterium | reverse complement strand
GATCCAGGAGTTGTTCATTGACATGGGATACAATGCGGTCAATAGGGGAGAGAACCTGTGCCACGTCACCATTTTTTCTAACTTGAAACCCTGTTTCGCCTTGCTTTCCCTCATGACCAATATTGGGGATTTCAATGCTCTTAAGCCGACCCAGCAGTTTTTGGGCAAAATCGTCCAGGCCCACTCTGACGCGTCCGCCATATTCCGGTTTGGCCCATGTATGCCCTTCATGGTAATAGGTGTCCTCGGCAAGCTCAAAGCCGGCCACCTGACTCTGGGCGCTTACGGGGAGGGTCTCCGCCTGCATTCGTTCCTGCATCATCTGGTCAAAAGAGCAGTTTCCGCACTCATAGGCATTGGGACATGTTTTTCGGACCACTTCTCCAGTGATCATATAGCGGCATTTTCTCCTGGAAGCAGGGAGTTGCATCATTCTTTCGACCCAGGTCTCTGTGAATTTGTCAGATGAGGTCTCTACTGATGCCAACTGTGCAGTTTCTTTTTGTCGGGAGACCTTGAGCTGCATCCCTTGGTCATACACACAAGTGGAACAATCATAATTGTTGTCACACAATTTGTATGAGACGACGCCTGCCTCCATCCAAACGCATTTCTTTTTTCCGGGGGGCACAATCTTCATGGATTCTCTTTTGACCTTTGTTCCCATTATAATTTCCTCCTATTTACAATTTTGTTGTAACTACTCAGGTTATAAGGTTCACGGTTCAGGGTTCAAGGTTAAAAGCGATGAAGAAAGGGCTCTATTCTCTAGACAAACACCCTGTTCATCCGGTTTTTTGATATACTGAACAGTTTTGCACACAAAGTCCAGGGAACACGCTATGCCGCTCTGGAAACATGAAGAAAATTCCGATAAAATCGGGTTTAACCGTGAACCGTGAACCTTGAACCCTGAACCTGGGTAGTTACATTTTGCTTTGCTTACTTTTGGTATACATCTCTGCAACGGGTGTGCCATTAGACGAAATTTTTTTAATAAACCTATAACTATTTGAAATAATTAATTTAACATCTGAAGTTAAGGTATATGGGGTTTTTGGGAAGGGAATCCTGAATCGCCGAAATATTCGACATTTATTTTTTATAAAAAGTGGTAAACAGTGTAACTATTTAATAATGCAATAAAAACAATAATAGCCGAGAAAATAGACAGGCTGTCTAAATAATCTACAGCCATACTGTTGCGATTTGTTACATTTTTTTAATGAACCACTTTAAAAGCTCAAAGCAGGTGGGGCAAAAGTCAGGTTTTTTGCGGTCGGTATGGTCGATTTTGGTGGAGGAGTACATTACGCAATGACGGTTTCTACAGTGCGTCAAGCCCAGGGAGTGCCCCAGTTCATGCAGCACTGTTTTTTCAATTCGGGTCTTTAGAAGATTGTGATCCGGCAATTCATCATAAAACTGGGGACGAAGGCGATGTATGGAGATGATGGAACACTTACCTTCCACCTGAGACAAACCAAAGACATATTTGAGTATTGGTACGAACAAATCCACATGGGTTACCCCCATAAACCTCAGCACATCTTGAGGGCAGCACTTTATCAGATTTTTTAAGATCAATTTTGAATCGTACTGGCATCTTCCCTCATCATAGGCATATTCAGGGTTTTCCATACGTGATGATACAACGCAATCGATCCCGCATCGCGTCTCGATACAGTCCGCAATGGTGTTCATAATGTCTTTCTTGACAAAACCAATGGGGCAAATGGTTATGGGCTTTGACAAATCGACCTAAGATTCCCCCTTTTTGATATTGTACTTTTCTATTTTATTGTAGAGGGTCTGCCGATCGATATCCAGTTCACGCGCAGCCCGACTGATGTTCCAGCCGCATTCTTCCAGAATCCTTTCTATATGCATTTTTTCCATCATTTTTAATGACTTTGGAAATGATTCAGACATGATATCTCTGGATGAGAATGGAAGATCGTTCGCAATAATCTCCTTTCCACGGCCTATCACAAGCGCCCTCTCAATGATGTTTTCCAATTCTCTGACATTTCCGGGCCAATCATAGTCCATCAAGAGTTTCAGCGCAGACGAGGCAATTTTAGCTTCTTCTCTATTTATCTCCAGACAATGTTTTCGGATGAATGCTTTTGCCAGCAGCAAAATGTCCTCTTTTCTTTCTCTTAAGGGAGGCATGTTGATTGAAATCACATTCAGACGGTAATAAAGGTCTTCCCGAAATCGGTTCTCCTGAATGGCCTGTGGAAGATCACGATTGGTTGCGGCAATGATACGCACATCCACCTTAATTGTGTCTTCGCCGCCCAAGCGCGCGAATTCCTTTTCCTGCAAAACCCTTAAAAGATCCACTTGCGTTTTCAAACTGATGTCCCCGATTTCATCCAGGAAAAGAGTGCCTTTGTCGGCCATTTCAAAACGGCCTCGTTTTGTGTTCTCTGCCCCGGTAAAGGCTCCTTTTTCATAGCCGAAGAGTTCGCTTTCCAGCAGGGAATCCGGTAGTGCACCACAACTAACTGCAATAAATGGCAAATAACAACGGTTACTGTTCCCATGAATAGCCTGAGCGACCAATTCTTTTCCAGTGCCACTTTCACCAGTGATAAGTATGGTTGAATCAGTCGGCGCTACCCGGCTTATCAGATCGAATATTTTCTGCATGGCATCACTTCTACCGATGATTTCATCAAACTGGTATTTTTCTTCCAGTTTCTTTCGCAGCAGGATGTTCTCAAGGATCAAATCCTTATGTGCGACAATCTTTTTGATCTGAATTTCTATCTCTTCCGGATCAAAGGGCTTCACCAGGTAATCAAAGGCCCCTTCCTTCATGGCATGAACGGCTGTGTCTACTGTGGCGAAGGCTGTCATCATGAGTATTTCGGTCTGGGGGCTGACATCTTTGAGCCGGCTCAGTGCCTCAAGACCGTCCATACCAGGCATTTTCAGATCCAGCAAAATCACATCAAATATTTTTTCTTCGGCCATTGTGATGGCATTCTCTCCGTTTGATGCCAGTGCGACCTCATAGCCATCCTCCATTAACCAGTCCTTTAGGCTTTCTCGCATGGCCGCTTCGTCATCAACTACGAGAATGCTGGGTTTTTGAGCCATTATATCCTCCTCCCCCTTAAAAATATTTATGCGACAGGCAGCTTAACTTTGAAAGAAGTGCCCTCTTCAGGCTTACTTTCAATTTCAATGGAACCATTGTGTTTGGTAATGATCCCAAAAACGACAGAAAGGCCAAGTCCCACGCCTTTTCCCTCCTCTTTGGTGGTAAAAAAAGGCTCAAAAATATTTTTTAGATTTTCTTCTGAAATTCCGCACCCTGTGTCAGAGATGGTCACTTCAACAAATTCATCCCTTTCAGGGCATTTAGCCGATACAGAGAGCGTGCCTCCGTTTGACATAGATTCCGAAGCGTTGCTCATAAGGTTCAACAAGGCCTGTTGGATCTGCCTGAAATCGCACCTAATATCTGGAAGATCAGATTCAATTTCTTTTATTAGCCGGATGTCCTTCATATCCAGGTCATGGGCAATAAGAACAAGGGTCCTTTCAATGATTTCCTCAATTCTATGGGACTGGATTATGATTTTGGAATGTCTGGAAAAGGCCAAAAGATTTTTTACGATTTCCCCGCACCTGGCAGTTTCGGATTCCATTGTATCCAGATATCTTTTTATATCATCAGACCTTTCCTGATTAAATATCCCCCGGTCCATCAGTTTCATCATTAGCCTGACATAGGTTAAAACCGCAGCCAGGGGGTTGTTTATCTCGTGAGCGATGGTGGCAGATAATTTACCTAAGGATGCGAGTTTTTCTGCCCGAACAACCTGCTCCTGGGCCTCCTTAAGCTCTTCGTATGCCCTTTTACTCTTTTCATAAAGATTTGAGTTTTCAACGGCCACGCCTATTTGATGACCCACAGCGGCCAGAAATTCAACGTGGTAGGATGAAAATTTAAAGGGGGAATGGCTGGATACACATAACACCCCCAATGTGTTTCCTTTTGCCTGCAGGGGGACATAGACTGTGGAGTGAAGCCCCTCTTCTTTGACAATTGTATCCACATAAGGATCTTCTAAACGCGAGTAATTATCCACGACCTTGATTTTACCATCAACAAGGGTTTGCCCCAGCAGTCCGTCACCAACCCTGCGGTATTTCATGTGGCTCTTTGAAGTAAAATTCTCTGATAGACCTTTATGAGCCGCAAGATTTAAGCCCTCTTTGTGTTCATCAAGGAGATAAATCCTTACACTCGCCGGCTCGAGAATTTCATGGATTTCCAGCATATTCTCAATGCTCTTGTCTAGGATCTTTTTTAGATCCAGACTGCTGCTGACGGCCATGGATATACCCTTTAAGGCAGCAAGTCTGATATTCCGCCTTTGTATTTGCCGTTGGGCTTTTATCCGCTTTGTAACGTCTCTTATGATGATGACATAACCTGCTATCAGACCAATAGCGTCCAAAATCACATTTGAAGTAATTAGGACATCAAATGTCCGGCCCCCTTTTCCTACAAATTTGGTCTCAAATTCTTTAACATAGCCCGCTGCTTCCACAATCTTCCGAAAGCGATAAAGGTCTTCCCGGTTTTCAAAAAGACCTACAACCGATTTTAACGATAATACTGTCTCTTTGGTCCTGTAACCAAACATCTCAACACCAGCCTGGTTGATTTCTAGTATTTTCCCATTTGAATCGAACAATATGATTGCATCAAGAGAGCGCTCAAATATGGTTCGGTACCTTTTTTCAGATTCCTGCAATAAGTTAAGGCGTTCTGATATTAAATTTTCCAGATTGTTTGAGACCTTGCTTAGCTCATTTTCAAGATTGTCTTTCTCTGTAATATCTGTTGCGGTTTCAAGTACATACATAATTTCTCCCCATCGGTTGCTTACCGGCGTGGAGCGGATGCGCATATGTGCAATCCTGCCGTCTTTCATTACAACCCTTTCTTCACTCTCGTGGGGATGACCGTCCAGAAAGGATTTCTCTACAAGGCAATCTTCGCACTTATTATCCATGTTTTTCCAAACTTTATAACACAAGCCGTCGGGATGGGTGCCGAATTTGTTTTTGAA
>JAFDJF010000004.1 GCA_019307645.1 Deltaproteobacteria bacterium | reverse complement strand
ATAGACCAAACGGTTGTGAACCCAAAATCCAAGGAACATGCTATATGGCTCTGGGAATATGAAGAAAATCCCGGTAAAATCGAATTTAACCGTGAACCGTGAACCGTGAGTTACCCATTATTTTAGAAAACCGGAATATTCCTCTTCAAAATTCGGGATCTCCTCTTTGAGTCGTTTCTCGATTTTTTTAATAATTTTTTCCTGAATCTGGCGGACCCTTTCCCGTGAGATGTGGTATTTGTCCCCAAGCTGCTGAAGCGTCAGTGGCTGTTCAGCCATGATCCGGTTGTCGAAAATATCAGCCTCTTTTCCGGAAAGCGTCTTACGGATTTCTTTGAGTTTTTTTGCAAGGATTTCTCGACCTTCAAGTTCAGAGAGCTGTTCTTCAACCCCTCTGCCGGGGTCCGGCAACAGGGCGCCATAGGGTTCCCTCGAATCATCTCCCACAGGAGAACTGAGGGAGACCTCCCACCCTCCCAGACGCTGGCTCATCTCCACAACTTCTTCTTCCTTGACATCCAAACGTTCAGCCAAAAGAGCGGGTTCGGGACTGAAGCCCTGAGATATGAGTTTATCTCTTTCCTTGGCCAGATTAAAGAATAATTTGCGCTGGGTCTGGGTTGTTCCAATCTTCACCAGCTTCCAGTTATCCATTATAAACTTCAGCATGTAGGCCTTAATCCAGAAAGAGGCATAATAGGAGAACTTTATCCCCCGATAGGGGTCAAATTTTCTGACTGCCTGTAAAAGGCCCAGGTTTCCTTCCTGAATTAAATCTAACAGGTTTTTTGTCCAGTATCGGTGAAAATCCATTGCGATTTTCACAACCAATCGAAGGTTTGATGTAGCCAGCCAGTAAGCCGCTTCTTCATCATTTTGTTCTTTGATCCTTATGGCCAGTTCCTTTTCTTCTTCCCTTGTAAGCAACTGATATTGCTTTATTTCATGAAGATATAATTGAAGCGGGTCATAGGGGACCAATGCCCTTTCTTTCGGCTGAGTCGCCGGGGCATTTTTGGTTTGAACAGCTGGAAATTGATTCCCTGGTGGTTGACCGTTTTTGTTCTGGGATTTGTTGTCTTTTTTACGCTTCATAAGGAGACAATCCTCATATATCTTTTTTTCCCCGCCCTGAGGAGCAAAGAATCGTCTTCCATATTCTTTGAGTTAATGATCTGATCAAAAACCTGAATCCTTTCGCCGTTCAGGTATCCCCCTCCTTGAGAAATGAGCCGTCGAGCATCACCCCGGGTCCTGCAAAGTCCTGATCGTTCAAAAAGGATATAGGCCGGGGTCCCTTCATCAAGCTCTTGCTGGCTTATGCTGTAACTGGGGCCTCGGTTAATCTCATCAGACGTCTTAGCTGATAAAGATTCCTTTTCAGATGTATCAACTCCGAATAGCCGCACGGATTCGTTACGGGCATTATCCGCCGCTTCCTGACCGTGGCATAACTGGGTGGCTTCATAGGCCAGCACGGCCTTTGCCTTTCTTGTTTCCGCTCCTTCGAGCGATCCCAGTCTCCGGACTTCATCCATGGGCAGGAGGGTGAAAAGGGCAAGGAAGCGCTCAACGTCGCAGTCATCCTGGTTGATCCAATACTGGTAGTAGTGATAAGGCGATGTGAGTTCAGGGTCAAGCCAGACCGCCCCTTTGTGCGTCTTACCCATTTTGATGCCCGAAGATGTGGTCAAGAGCGGCAGGGTCAGTCCGTGTACGATTTCCCCCTCTAGCCTCCTTGTTAGATCAGCGCCTGCCAGGATGTTGCCCCACTGATCATTTCCGCCTATTTGAAGCCGGCAGTCGTATTGTCTGAAAAGGTGCCAGAAATCATAGGACTGAAGCAGCATATAATTGAATTCTATGAAGTTGAGTCCGGATTCGAGTCTTGCCCTGTAACTCTCTGCGGCCAGCATCCGGTTAACGCTGAAATGGCGGCCGATATCTCTCAGAAAGTTTATATAACTGAGGTCTGCCAGCCAGTCAGCATTGTTAACCATGATGGCCCGTCCGTCGCTGAAATCAATAAAGCGGGAGAGTTGTTTTCTTAATGCCTCAGCGTTTTCATTAATCTCTTCACGGGTTATTATGGGCCGCATTTCAGTCTTACCGCTGGGATCTCCTATGAGAGCGGTGCCACCACCAATAACAACGACAGGCCTGTGTCCCTCCCTCTGCATGTGGAAAAGAGACATGATGGGAAGAAGACTCCCCACATGAAGACTGTTGGCAGTTGGGTCAAAGCCAATATAACAGGTAATGGGATTTTGCAGGAGTTTTCGAACGAGTTCTCTATTCGTAACCTGTTCAACAAAACCTCTGGTCTCAAATATGTCGAAAATGTTTTCCACTCTATTCCTGCAGATGCCTCCTTTTGTATCCTTTAGGAAGCCTCAACCGAATAACCTGCCCGGGTGTGCCAAAGCTTCCAATGTCCTCCCCATTTAATTCAAGATCTATGCCAGTCGCATTGCCGATCAACAGTTCAAAACCCTTTTTTGCCTTCCACTCGAAATGTTCTTCAGGGCGAAAGACGTATTCTTTAGGATCATGGTCATCCACAAAGATCCTGAGCCATGTCATTTCCCTGATGCTGGCCTTAAGAGTCAATTCCGGTTCAGCAATGCCGTCAAAAGTGGCAACAGACGAGGAATCATTTGTAGGCTCCTTATTTTCCTCCAGAAAATTATTGGCGTGATTCAGGTCACCAGCTTCAGGATCGGTTTCAGGGACTAACTCCAATTGAGGCTGTTCGGTCGAAACCTGCGCTTCAATCTCACGATGAGGTTCCTGGATTTTTTCTGGTGTTGCCGGTTTTTTTTCTTCAGTACTGATCGCCGCGTGATTGACCGAGACTTTTTTGTGGGTTGAGTACCCCATCCAGAAAAAATAAACTGGAATGAAAGCCAGTAAAACGAATATCAGGGCAACAAGAAAGGTTTTTTTGCTCCTTGCGGGTTCAACAAGGGGTGTCAGAGTCGTATCTGTAGCAGGCCTGGACTTCTGGAAAAGGGCCCTAATTTTTTCCTCTTCCAATCCCAGTGCATGGCCGTATGAACGGACAAAACCGCCGGCCAAAACCGGAGAAGAAAGACTGTCCCACGACTCATTCTCCAGGGCTTCAAGGATGGGGGGGCGGAGTTTTGTAATCTCAGAGAGTTGCTCATAACTGAGCCCCTTTTTCTCTCTTTCAACCCTTAAAAAGGCTCCGATTGTCTTGTCAGAAGGAAGCTTTTCCCCCCCGTTTTCCGGAGATGGCTTTGTGCCGGGTGGGACTTCCTGTTCAGGAGGTTTATGATTTTTGGTTTGGTTCATTATTAAGAAAGGTTTAAGGTTTATCAGAAAATAATTTTTATATATGCCTTTTCTCTCAATTCTTTAATCCAGGATGAATACCGCTCGTTAATTTCTTCGTTGTAAAGGACTTCATAAATGCTCCCTTTTACTTCTTCTACTGTTTTAGCGCCTTCTTCCTGTTTTTCCGTTAACTTAATGATCTGGACGCCGGTGGGGCTGATCATCGGTTTACTCACGTCTCCGACATCCATGTTATTGATGATCGCTTTAAGTCTCGGGTCAAGCTGAGAGGTATTGATAAACCCAATGTCTCCACCGGCTTCCGCGCCGGGCCCTTGAGAAAACTTTTTCGCCAGCTCACCAAAGTCTTCACCGTTTTGCAGTCTTGAGACGATCTCTTCGGTTTTTCGGGTAAGAGAAGGTGTTTCATCCCCGGGTGAAGAGTTGTCTTTCATTAGAATGATGATTGCAAGCCGCACCTTTTCTTCGCTTCTGAACTCATCAATATGATCGTCGTAATATTTTTTTATTGTTTCATCCAGAACGATAATCTTTGACTTCACCTCAAATTCGATCAATCTCATCTGTTCGAGTTCTTGTTTGATATCGTTACGGTATTGCTCGATGCTGATCCCTTGTTTATTCAGACCGGCGGTAAGATCTTCCTGCGTCCAGCTATTACGTTTTTTAATCCCTTCAATGGCTGAATCCATTTCCTGTGGCGTAACCTCGATCCCAATTTCCTTGACTTTTTCTTGCGCGATTTTTTCATTAATCAGCAGATCAAGGACCTTTCGACGGGCGTCAATATAGGCTTCTTTGTCCTGGTTTTCCAAGTCAGATGTCTCGGCCCCGGTCAGTTCCTTAATTTTTCCATTCAACTCATGGAGTGTGATAACTTCGTCATTAACAATTGCCACGATCCTATTGCAGATCTCGACAGAAGCCGCCGGACTGTATTCCAGACCCACCACGGCCAGGAGGGCAAACATGAAATAAAACTTGAATCCTTTCATTTAAGAAGACTCCAAATAATTTAACAGGTTTTGATTGACTCTGACTTCAAAATGGTTCTTCAGGTCCTGTACCCATTTTTTTAAAAATACTTCTCGTCTCTGAAGGAGAAGTTTTGACTGGATTTCCTCAATAGCGTCCGGAAGTTCTTTCGCACCAGCAGGCCTGACGGAAATAACTTCAAAGATGTGGTACCCATAAGGCGTCTCAACAACAGGACTGATTTTGCCCTGAGGCATGGAGAAAAGGACTTCCCCCATGGATTCGCTCAGGTGATCCTCGGCCACCCAGCCGACCTTTCCTCCATTTTCGGCCTCTGGAGCAGTTGAATATTTTTTGGCAAGTTCACTCATCAGTTCTCCGTTGCGCAATCGATTCAGGATTTTTTTGGCTTCTTCCCTGGTCCGGGTAACGATCTGCCTGAATTCTATCATTTTTGGAGACTTAAACTCATCCTGATTTGCTTCAAAATACTGTTTGATGTCCTGGTAATTGGGTTGAGTAACGCCTTCGGTAACTTTTTCAATAATCTTTTTTACCAGCAACTGCTCCCTTAAACGGTTTTTCCATTGTTCAAGGTCAACATATCCCCGGATCAGTGCTTCGTCAAATGCAGCGTCAGTATATTCTTTCCTAATGTCCCTTAAGGTGTTTTGTAGTTCATTTTCAGAGATGGCAATGCCGTGTTCTTTGCCGTATTCTATAATCAAATAGTGATTGATGCACTGCTCCATGAGTTGTTTTTTAATCAGGTCCCTCTGCTGGATCGGCATCTCCATCCCTGCACTTATGAACTCCATATCTGATTTTAGTTTGTCTGTGGTGATGTGACTCGATCCCACGACGAGGCCCACATTGTCTTCTGTTTTATCAAAGGAATCACACGCAGAAATAGCAGAAATTAGACAAATGATACAGAAAAATCCGTAAATCCATAGCGAAATCAAAAGTTTAGCTGGTATTTTATTAGGTTCTAAAGACATTTATTCGGCTTTTAAAACCTGGTCTTCAGGGCCAGGTCAGAATTAGTTGGTACTGCCGTGGGTGAAAGGGTCGATTAGTGACCTAAACTAAAGTGCCTAAAGTGATCTAAAGTTATGGAGTGCGCTGAAAGCGCAGTCATTGTATGTAATTAAGAAAAGAAATTGTGAGCAAAGTATACGCTGTAGATAGTAACGTGTTGTGATATTTTAAAATTGAGCGCGAAGCGCACCACAACTTTAGCTCATTTTAGCTCACTTTAGGCACTTTAGTTCACTTTTTCCGCCCAGGTCTTTTACTAGATTTTATGCCTCAGGGTTCGCGCAAAAATGATTTGAAGATGAGATGCCAAAATGTGAATTTATTTTTTCACGAGCCCTTAGTTTAAACAACTTACATTATCAACAATAGAGGAAAATGCAAACATATTTTTAAACTAGGCCCTAACAGAGATCAAGTTTTCTCAAGGGTTCTTCGATTTTATTGAGGTCAACGGGATCTGTCAGTGATCCGATATCGAATTTTAATTTGTTCTGGGACAGGAATTGGAATTTGTCCGGTCTGCTGCCTACTGTCCGGGCCAATTTTTCAGTATCGACACGGTTTTGCTGAGAAAACGTCAGCGTGAGGTTACCGCGCCCCACGTCCAGCCTGATGATTCCCATGTTTTTCAGAAGGATTCGAATGGACATGAGCCCCAGAAGATTTTGCACCTCCCGGGGCGGCGGCCCAAAGCGATCTTGAATTTCCTCAATCATATCCTCCAGTTCTGTTTTTTCAAGAAGACCGGACAACCTGCGGTATAGATTCAGCCTGATATCCGTGTCGATTACATAATCTCCGGGCAGGAAGGCCGGCAGGTCAATATTGATTTCCGGATTGATGTCATCGTGCCATTCCTCTCCTTTGAGTTCAGTAATAGCCCGCTCAATCAATTTCAGGTAAAGTTCATACCCCACGGCTGAAATATGTCCGGACTGTGCAAAACCCAGGATATTGCCACCGCCCCTTATTTTCAAATCATGCATCGCAAGGTGAAGGCCCGCACCCAGATGGGAGAAATCCATGAGGGCCCTGAGCCTTTTTTCGGCATTCCGGGTCAAGACAGAACCTCCTGAGAGAAGCAGGTAGGCATAGGCCTTTTCTTTTGCCCTTCCCACTCTTCCTCTCAGTTGATATATTTGAGCCAGGCCCAGACGGTCCACTTCGTTGATAATAATGGTATTGGCAGATGGGATATCAAGGCCCGATTCAATGATGGTTGTGCAGACCAGTATGTCAATTTCCCTTTGAAGAAAGCGCATCATCGTGTTTTCCAGATCTCTTCCTTTCATTTGCCCGTGGGCAACGGCCAGGCGGGCTTGAGGAACAAGTTTCCTCAGCTGGTCGGCCACATGGTCGATATTGTGAACCCGGTTGTGGACAAAGAACACCTGTCCGCCTCTTTCCAGTTCGAAATTCACGGCGCGGATGATAAGAGATGTGTCATAGGGGGAAAGGTGTGTCTGGATAGCAAGCCTGTCTTCCGGTGGTGTTTCAATAATGCTCAGGTCTCTGACCCCCATCATGGACATATGGAGAGTCCTCGGGACAGGAGTGGCGGTTATGGCCAGCACATCCACCAGGGATCGATACTTTTTTAACGCCTCTTTTTGCTTGACGCCAAACCGCTGCTCTTCGTCAATGATCAAGAGCCCCAGGTCTACAAATTTGACATCCTTCTGCAATATTCTGTGAGTCCCGATCAGGATATCAATCTTTCCGGATCTCAACTCCCCCAGGCTTCGCGTCTGCTCTGCCCGGGTCTTAAACCTGCTGAGAATGCCGACACAGACCGGATAGTCTTCGAATCTTTTCCTGAAAGTCTCGTAATGCTGTTCCGCCAGGACAGTCGTGGGGACCAGAAAGGCCACCTGCTTTCCGTCCGACACTGCCTTGAACGCCGCCCGAATCGCGATTTCCGTCTTTCCGAAACCCACATCCCCGCATATGAGACGATCCATGGGTTCCTCGGAGATCATATCCTCCAGGACGCTTTCGATTGCCGTGATTTGATCCGGAGTTTCTTCGTGTTCAAAGGTCGCCTCAAACTCCCGGAAATAATTGTCGGGCAAAGAAAATGAGTAGCCTATCCGATGTTTTCTTAAGGCATATAATTCCACAAGCTGTCTGGCAATCCTCTTGACAGAATTCCCGGCCTTTTGTTTGGCAATATCCCAGGAACGTCCCCCCAGCTGGTCCAACTTCGGGCTTCTTTCGTCTGCTCCGGCATACTTTTGTATTATGTTGACTCGATCCGCAGGGATGTAAAGCCTGGCATTGTCTGCGTACTCGATAATAACAAAGTCATTGGCCGTTCCCCCGATGTCCATTTTTGAAAGACCTCCGTACCGACCGATCCCGTGTTCTTCATGAACAACAAAGTCTCCGGTCTTGAGCTGGCTG
The DNA here is from genome assembly GCA_019307645.1 of Deltaproteobacteria bacterium. Next base: position 6,224 of record JAFDJF010000004.1, on the reverse strand, counting down.
AAGCTGGACCATTTCAATGCGTCTTTTCCCGTTTTTTTCCGCCTGGACAGGCTGCGTTTGGGCCCGAAGATCTCATCTTCGCTGACCACGTAAAGGCCGATCTCCGGCCAGGTGAACCCCTTTGAAAGCCGACCTATACAGACACTCAACCCAGGCTTTTCAGGTATCTCGGGCCAGTGATGGAGCACCCGGCTCACCTGGACATCATCGTTTTTCAAAATTTCTTTCAGTCGGGATGCCTGCTGTTCGGTGCGACTGACAAGGACAACCCGGGCCATGGCGTCGAGCCAATGGGAAATTTTTTCAGCAAGCGGGGCCAAGGACACCCTGCCTTTGCCCTCAAGCCAGACATCCAGGTCACCATCCAGGTGAAATTTTCCCGTAATGTGGATTTTTTTCTGGGGCGTATCATTAGAATTCAAATCCAGTTCGCTGAAATCAAGCCGCTGACAGTCTTCAATCTGCTTTGTGATTTTCTGAAACCCGACACAATCGTCTCCAACCTGAGGGAATGGAGCCCCCTTTCCAGCGGCTTCATTGCGGTATTTCTCCACGTCTTTATGAAATTTTTCATTGATCTTCCTGGATATAGGTTCCATCTGATGGGGATTAATGACGGTAATAAGTCCAGTTCCGGGAAGATATTGAAATAGCGTGTCAAGGCCGGCGTAAAAATGATTAAGCCAGGCCTCTTGCCCCGCGAATCCGAGGCAGTCTTCATGTTGCTTTGGAAGACGCCCCATGGACCTTGCCCTTCTTATAGCGTCTTCATCCATTATGACTTCATTGGCAGGAAGAAGAACCACCTCTTCCAGATACGCCAGGGACCGCTGGCTTAACGGATCAAACTGGCGAATTGACTCAAGGCGATCTCCCCAGAATTCCAGACGCGTCGGCATTGGGTAGAGGGGTGAAAAAAGATCAATGACACCTCCGCGAACTGAGTAGTCGCCCCTTTCCTCTGCAATGGATACACGTTGATAACCGTTGGTTTCGAGTTTCCTGAGGAGAAGGTCCCTGTCAACTTCTTCTCCGATTTCAAAATACTCAAGGGACCTGACCAGAGCTTCCTTTGGCAAAACTCTATAAGACGCGGCTTCAAGGGAGGTAATCACAACCGAATTTTCGTTTGTCATCAGGGCATACATGGCCTGAAGCCTTCGGGTCACGATTTCCCGGTGTGGGCTGAGCCCGGTCAGGGGCGAGATATCATAAGGAGGGAATTCATACAGTCGCATATTTCCGAACTGTATTGACGTATCCGGGGCAGACATAAAAAAGTTCAGTTCTTTATAAAATTTTTCCGCCGCCTTCTTATCCGGGAGGATGACCAGACAGGTTTTTTTCAGATTTGCCAGGAATTGTGAGTAAAAGTAGGATTGTGCGGAGCCGGAAAGGCCTATAACGCTGGTTGCCTTTGCATTATCTTCAATCCAGCCTGTCAGGGTGGTAAGGTTGTTATGGTCCTTCATCTAACGCATGCTTCCTTAATTGTCAGCGTCATGAGCTCTGTATCGAACTCGGCCGTCGGACCGAGCGGGAGCGCAAGGTTTTGTCTTCCATGTCCAATGGGGAACCCGGATACAAGAGGGATGCCCAGTTCGGATATAACATCCAGGAAAAGATGGTTGATATCTTCCGTCTTACCACACTCCTCAAATTGTCCGGCAATGAGTCCGGAGATCTTTTTCAATCTGCCGGTCAGCACCAGATGGGTTAGCATACGGTCCAACCGGTACAGCGCCTCTCCCCTGTCCTCCAGAAAAAGTATACAGCCGTCAAGAGACGGCATAAACGGGGTGCCAAGAAGATGGCAAATTAAACTCAGATTGCCTCCAATCAGAGGACCTTCGGCTTTTCCAGGTACAAGGACGGTGCATTCGCTGATATCCAGTTCTTCAGGTTTATCAGAGGCGATGAGTCTGAGGAGGTTCCCCCAATTGCTCTGGTGGCCGCGGTCAAGTTCCCGAATCATTGGACCGTGAAAGGTGACCAGCCCGGTCTTTACCTGAACGGCCATCAAAAGGGCTGTGATATCACTGTAACCTACCAGGATTTTTTGGTTTTGAATGACCAGGTCATAATTTATCCGGTCAAGGAGCCTGAGACTCCCGTAACCGCCACGGGCACAGAAAATGGCTTTTATCTCCCGGTCCTGTAACATGCCATGCAGATCGTCCAACCTGGCTTCATCATTTCCTGCCAGGTACCCTTCCACATGATAGACATGGGGTGCGAGACAAACCTCGAAACCGGAGGACTCCAGTATTGTGAGACCTGCCTGAAGGGCTGATTCATCTACAGGGCCGGCAGGTGAAATAATGCCTACCCGGTCGCCTGTTTTCAGTCTTGGTGGTTTTATGATGGGCATTTAATCAGGGGCCGTCTTACCGGTTTTTTTCAAAAATTGTCATTAAGCCCTCGAGGGTCAAAAACTCTTCAACATGTTCTATCGTTTCCGAGACATCACAGATGAGAGGCGCAAGACCGCCGGTGGCTACAACCGTCACTTCTTCCCTTGACTCTTTTTTCATCCTGTTTACGATACCGTCCACCAGTCCTGCGTATCCATAAATAATGCCGACATTCATACTGCTGACAGTATCCCTGGCTATGACGCTTTTGGGCTGAGCGAAGATTTCCACTCGTGGAAGTTTGGATGCCTTCTGAAAAAGGGCTTCGCAGGAAATCAGGACTCCCGGTGAAATAGCGCCACCAATATAGGAACCTTCCTGGGATACATAGTCAAAGGTGGTGGCAGTTCCGAAATCAATGATCACAAGCGCTGTATGGTATTTTTCATAAGCAGCAACTGCGTTGACAATACGGTCAGCCCCCACCTCTTTAGGATTGTCATACAGGTTCGGCATCCCCATATCAATATTGGGACCCACGACCAGGGGTTTTATGTTAAAGTAGCGCTGAGAAAACTCTTCAAATGTGTTCAACAAAGAAGGAACCACGCATGATATTATGGTGTTTTGGACATCCTCCAGCGTCATTCCCACAGAACTGAAAAGATTACGCACAAGTATCCCGAGTTCATCGGATGTGATATGTTTTTCGGTTCTTATCCGCCAATACTTCAGGATATTACCCTTGTCTGTCAAACCCAGGACAACATTCGTATTGCCGATATCAATACAGAATAGCATATTTTCCTCCTGGTTTTTCTTGTCGGAATCGGCACACGGTGCACGGCACACGGCGCACGGTATAAAAGGAATTTTTCAATTTATGATAACTTGGGTCCTCTGAAATTAACAGCTTCCGGCCAGAGCGGTTTGTAATACCGAATAAATGCGAAGCAAGTCCGCATTTCACCTTGCGCCGTGCGCCTTGCGCCCTATGCCTTATGCGTCTACACGCCCGCGCTTTATTGCGTCTATTATTTTTACTGTCTCTACAGCTTTCCGCACGTTATGTACCCTTACAATATGGGCGCCGTTCATTACGCCTGCTGCGATGGTGGCCATTGTCCCTGTGTCTCTTTGATGGGCCTCCCTGCCCAGGATATGACCGATGAAGGCCTTGTTGGATGTGCCCAGTAAAACAGGCCGTTTCAGGGACGCAAACCGGGAGAGATCCCTGATTATTTCAAGATTGTTGTTAAATGTCTTTCCAAAGCCTATCCCGGGGTCCACAATAATCAGACTTTCTTTGATGCCTGCTTTTCTTGAGCGCATTATGGCATCTTTGAGGAAGTCCAGGATCTCAGAAATAACATCGTCATAAACAGGGTTTTCCTGCATGTCTTGAGGCGTGTCTTTCATATGCATGAGGATCAGGGGAACCCCTGCCTGAGCGGCAATTGAAGCCATATGAGGATCAAATCGTAAGGCGCTGATGTCATTGATTATCGAAGCCCCTGCCTTCAGGCTTTCCTGGGCAACCGCAGCTTTGTATGTATCTATGCTGATTGGGATGGTAAGCTCTCTTGAAAGGACCTCAATGACGGGAATTACGCGATCCAGTTCTTCGCTGACAGATATTTTTTGTGAATAGGGTCTGGTTGATTCACCGCCCACATCGATAATATCGGCCCCTTCATGGGCCATTTCGAGGGCATATTCAACGGCCTTATCCACTTCCAGATAACGGTCCCCATCTGAAAAGGAATCCGGCGTTACATTCAGTATGCCCATTACATGGGTTCTTTGATCCAAATTAAGGACATGATCCGACCAGCTCAAGGTGAGGCTCATCCTCCCTCATTATAATTTTATGATGTCTGGGTGTTGTTTTCTCCCGGTGCAGGTTCTTTTTTCTGTCTTTCTTCTTCTGCCCGGGTCATTATTTCGTCAATGTCCTTACCGTTCAGCGTCTCTTTTTCAAGAAGGGCATTTGCCATTGCGTGCAGTGTCCCCAGATTGCTTTTGAGGAGATTCATTGCCTTGTTATAGGAACTGGTTACAATGTTTTTTACCTCCCCATCAATTTTTTCCGCTGTTGATTCACTGTAATCTCTGTGCTGGGCGATCTCTCGGCCAAGGAAAATCTGTTCGTCTGTTTTTCCAAAGGATAACGGACCCAGGTTATCGCTCATGCCATAGTCGCAGACCATTTTGCGGGAAAGGTCGGATGCCCTCTCGATATCGTTGCCTGCGCCGGTTGTCTGTGTGTTGAGAACAATTTCCTCGGCAGCTCTCCCGCCCATTAGTATGGCGATGTTATCGAGAAGGTAGTCTTTTGGCTGGGTGTGTTTTTCATCAATTGGAAGCTGCTGGGTCAACCCAAGGGCCCTGCCCCTGGGAATAATTGTCACCTTATGGATAGGATCCGAATTTGGAAGCAGCTTGGCCACCAGGGTATGGCCTGACTCATGGTAGGCAGTAATTTTTTTCTCCTCGTCACTGATAATCATACTCCTCCGTTCTGTACCCATCAGGACCTTGTCTTTGGCATCTTCAAACTCCACCATTTCCACCCTGTCTTTGTCCCGTCTGGCAGCTAGAAGGGCTGCTTCATTTACCATATTTTCAAGGTCAGCCCCTGTAAACCCGGGTGTGCCTCTGGCAAGCACAGAAACATCCACGTTGTCAGCCACAATTTTCTGTTTCAGATGGACTTTCAAAATTCCTTCTCTCCCCTTGAGATCGGGGATCGGCACGACAATCTGGCGGTCGAAGCGCCCGGGCCTTAAGAGTGCCGGATCAAGTACATCCGGCCTGTTGGTGGCAGCAATAAGTATGACGCCTTCGTTTGATTCAAAGCCGTCCATTTCTACAAGAAGCTGGTTAAGGGTCTGTTCCCTCTCATCATGCCCTCCTCCCAGGCCCGCACCCCGGTGGCGTCCCACAGCGTCAATTTCATCAATGAATATTATGCAGGGCGCATTTTTCAAGCCCTGGGCAAACAGGTCCCTGACCCTGGATGCGCCGACACCCACAAACATCTCCACAAAGTCAGATCCGCTTATGCTGAAAAAGGGAACGTCCGCCTCACCTGATATGGCCCTTGCCAGAAGGGTCTTGCCTGTACCCGGAGCGCCGACCAGAAGAACGCCCTTTGGGATCCTGCCACCGAGTCGCGTGAATTTTTTGGGATCACGGAGAAAGTCAATGATTTCCTCCAGTTCCTCTTTTGCCTCCTCAATCCCCGCCACATCCTCAAAGGTGATTTTTTCCCGGGAATCGGTCATAAGTCTGGCGCGGCTTTTTCCGAATGACAGGGCTTTGCCCCCCCCGACCTGCATCTGGCGCATAAAAAATATCCACACCCCGATCAGCAGCAACATGGGAACCCAGGAGAGAAACACGTGGAACCATGATGAGTCGTCTTCGGGTTTTGCAGTAATTTTAACCCCATTGCTCCTGAGAAGCTTTATCAGTTCAGGGTCTTTCGGTGCGAATGTTTCGAACATGCCTTGCGTGGACATTCCAGAGATATTGTCGCCCTGAATCGTGACCTGGATGATACTTTCATCTTCCACCATGCTCAGAAAGTCACTGTAACTGGTGGGCGTGGTTCCCGTGTTGGGCGTTTTAAATATGTTAAACAATATGACCATCATCAGGCTGATCACCAGCCAGAGAGCGAGGTTTTTATAAAATTGGTTCAATATGGTCCTCCATTAATTCGTTTAGTTTAGTGCCCATCCATAAATGGTTTTTTTGTCCAATATCTGCGTTATGCTCAAAAAATAATCCTCGGAATATCAACTATATGCCTGCGGTTATTTTTTTCGCATGCCTTGATCTTGAACAAAAATCCTCATTTATGGA
>JAFDJF010000248.1 GCA_019307645.1 Deltaproteobacteria bacterium | reverse complement strand
GGCGCTTATTTATGTCTCGGTGACGTGCTTTGGACAAAAGGGGCCGTATGCGAAAAAGCCTGCCTGGGATAACGTGATGCAGTCGTTTTCCGGGATTGCACAATCCCAGGCCGATCCTGAAACTGGAGAACCTGTACAGTTTTATCAGATTTTTGTGGACAAACTGACTGCAGTTACCGCAAGCCAGGCGATTACAGCGGCACTTTTTGCGCGCGAACAAGGAACAGGGGGACAGCATATTCAGCTCGCAATGGCCGATAGCGTGGTGGCCTTTTTGTGGCCGGACGTTGGGGCGGAGGCCACGTTTCAGGAAAAGGATGGCATGGAGTTGGGAACCCCGCTCACAAGAGCGGCAAAGCCCCTGCGCTTTGCAGACGGGTGGGCACAGGTGGCCCCGGTGAGCGATAAGGAGTTTTTCGGTCTTTATCGCGCATTTGGCGTGGATGTGGGGGATGATCCTCGTTTGGCTACCATTGAAAGCCGGATGCAGAATCTCCAGGTAGTTGAGGCGTTGTTTGGAAAAATTACTGCCGTCGCCTCGGAGATGGAAGTCGAAACGGCCATTGCGCGGCTTGAAGCCGAAGATGTCCCGTGTGCCCGGGTGATGGCCCTCGCAGAACTTCCGCAACATCCCCAAATGATCGCGAATGGCACCTTCGTCATTACAGAGCACCCCACAGCCGGCAAGTTGTGGGAGCCGCGCGATCCGGCACGTTTTTCAAAAACTCCATCAGCAGTGGGTGCCCCCGCACCGACGCTGGGAGAGCATACCGACGAAATATTGCGGGAGATTGGCCTGGCTTCCGAGGTGGAGTTGTTGCACGCCGAGAACATTGTAAACTGAATGCAACCATTTGCACCTGAAAGGAGGTAGAGTGGCATCGGAAATAGAAACCAGCATCGAGGAGGGTGTGGCCACGATTATCCTGAACCGGCCCGAAGCCTTAAACACCATGAGTGTTCACATTCTTGATTCCCTGCCTAAGCTCCTCAGTGAACTGGCTGACGATGAGGGCGTTCGCTGTGTCGTAATTACCGGAGAGGGCGAAAAGGCATTTTCTGCGGGTGGCGATATCAGCGGGCTTGGTGGAGGCTTTGGCAAGCCGGACGAAATGGTCGATAAAATCGAGGCCTGGGCGCAGGCGTCGGTACTCCTGCACGAGATGCCGAAACCGACGCTGGCTGCGGTAAACGGCGTAGCCGCGGGAGCCGGGATGGCCCTGGCCTTGTCCTGCGACCTTCGCATTGCAAGCGAAAACGCACGATTCGTTACCGCCTTCGTCAAGCTGGCCATCTCCGGTGACTTTGGCGGAAGCTATTTTCTTACCCGGTTGGTTGGGCCGGCCAAAGCACGTGAACTCTATTTTCTCAGCGACAGTGTTGACGCAAAAAAGGCCGTTTCACTGGGATTGGTTAACTGGCTGGTAAAAACCAAAGAACTTCGTTCCCGGACTCAGGAGATTGCCTCACGCCTCTCCTCGATGCCGCCGCTAACCGCTCGGGCGATGAAGAAAAACCTCAATGCGTCGCTTACCGCTGATATAAGAACCCTGGTTCGGTTAGAGGCGGAGTCGATTGTTCAGACTGGAATGAGTGACGAGACTTATGACGCCGTTGGGTCTTTTTTCAATAAGAAAACCTGACCACGGAATTTCACCTATTTTCACTGGATTAAAAACAGATAACATATTGAGTTGTTTGAACCTGTCACTTTATTCTTTTCTATCGAAGAAGAAAAATTATGCATGCATTAGTCGTCGGCGGTACAGGACCCACCGGTCACCATATTATCAATGGATTGCTGAAAAGGGGCTACAGCGTGACCATGCTACACTCCGGAAAACGTGAAATCCCGGAAATTCCGGAAGAAGTGGCGCACATTCATGCAGATGCCTACGCTGCCGATTCATTTAAAAATGCAATCAACAACCGGACGTTTGACTTGTGCATATCCAATTACGGCCGTCTGCGCATGATTGCAGAAATAACTGCCGGTCGCGTGGGGCGTTTCATTTCAATAGGCGGCGGACCTGTCTATCGGGGGTACATGAACCCTGAACTTTTCAAACCTGCCGGTCTTCCTGTTCCCATCTCCGAGGATGCCCCACCTGTTGAGCTTGAAGTGGAAGACGAAAAAGGCTGGCGGATCATCCGGACCGAAGAAGCAGTGTTCAAATCCCATTCCAATGCCACCCATTTCCGGTATCCGTATATCTATGGCCCCTACCAGCTGGTTCCGCGGGAATGGTGCATCGTCCGCCGTATCATTGACAACAGACCACATATCATCATTCCGGATGACGGGTTGACTTTACATACCTTTGGCTTTGCAAAGAATCTTGCCCACGCGATTCTTCTTGCTGTTGATAAGCCGGAGATCGCTTCGGGAAAAACATACAATTGCGGCGATGAGCATGTGTTGACCCTTCGCCAGGTCGTGGAAATCATCGCAGATACGCTGGAGCATAAATGGGAAATCGTTTCCATGCCCTGGCATCTGGCAGTTCCTGCCCGTCCGTTGATGATGCAGCCTCTACCTACCCACAGATTCCTCAGTGTCGCAAAAATTCAAAATGAGCTGGGGTATCATGATGTGGTCAAGCCTGCAAATGCCGTGGCCTTTACGGCAAGGTGGTTTGTGGAGAATCCGTGTGAAATGGGAGGAACCGAAGAGATGGTGCTTCAGGATCCCTTTGATTACGAAGCCGAAGACAAACTCATCGCCGCATGGAAAAGGCTGCTTGACGCCATACCTGACATCACCTTTAAAGAGGAACCTGGATATGGAATGCATTACAGCGGCCCGGGCGGCCGCCCCCGCACAAAAAAGACTTTCGAATAGTCTGGGATTTTCTTTGAAATTAATTAAATGCGCAATTGGTATTGATCTATAATCTGACGAACCCCACAAAAAAATATATAGACTCACCTGTAATTTTTTTCAACCACTTGTTTCCGCTTAAATATTCATGCAATTAACAATTTTCACAAAAATCTTGACAGTGCTGAATTCCGGCGATATGGTTCAGTCTCCTTATCAGGGTCCTGATAAGGAGGCTGACGAATTGTTTTTTTAATTCGCTACGGAAATACAAAATGTTGTACCCATTCTCGGGAAACAACCCAGATACACAACGGAACAACACACCTTTTATCCAGGGAGGAATTCGCGTTTAATGGCTGCTGCCACACATAAAAAGGCCTTCATTAGCCATAAGCTAAAGGGAAAAAATAGAGTTGCACTTTCAGAAGAGTATGAATTCTGGATACTTATGACACAGGTGGTAGAAGGGCTGTCTAAAGTAAATGAACATGAACTAAGGCCTATCGGACTTTCTCCGGTCCAGCTTGGCGTCATGTATGTGGTGAAAACAGCTAAGGAACCGCTGATCGGCAGTGAGATCGCACGCCGACTCGTTCGAAAGCCCCAAAGCGTCCACCAACTGCTGGACAGGATGGAAACCCAGGGGATGGTGCGGCGTATAAGGAATAACGAGGGGAAGCGGGAAGTGCCGATAGAGCTGACCAAAAAAGGAGAAAAGCTGTTCATCGAAGCGGGAAAGATACACATTATCCCTGAGATTTTAGGACAACTTTCTCCCAAGGAGCGAAAACTAGTGAGGACTATTCTTGAGAAGTTGCGCACAGCGACCTACGAAAAACTGGCCCCCCAGCCGTCATTCCCGTGAGTCCCGGAAATTTCTTTGTTCGCGTTTGGCAGAAGAGGGTGTTGGGCCGTGAAAAAAATGATTTGATTGAGTCAAAGGAGAGAAAAGATGGCTATGGTACTTGAAGGTATAAGGGTTTTAGACTGGACCATATTCCAGCAGGGGCCGGTGGCAAGTATGCTTCTGGGCGATCTGGGTGCCGATGTGATCAAAATTGAAGAACGCATTGGCGGTGATCTGGGTCGAGGTATTCTGCGGGTAACCGGTGTCTCAATAAATGGAGAAGAGGTAGAGAGAAATCCGTACATTGAGGCCTGCAATCGCAACAAGAGAAGCCTGACTGTGGATTTGAAAAAAGAAAAGGGCAGAGAAATCATCTACAAACTGATCCAAAAATCGGATGTTTTTATCCAGAATTTCCGCATGGGGGTGGCGGAGCGAATGGGAATGGATTACGAGACCCTTTCAAAGCATAACCCAGGCCTTATTTATGCCCATGCCTCGGGCTGGGGGCCGAAGGGGCCGGACAGTGGAGATCCTTCTGCCGACTACACAGGCATTGCGCGTTCAGGTTTCATGTGTTTGGCTGGGGAGCCGGGCATGGACCCCATCCCGGTCCAGGGCGGTATTGCCGATCAAAGCGGGGCGGTTATGACGGCCTTTGGTGTGTTGGCTGCCCTGTTGGCAAGAGAGAAAACAGGAACAGGGCAAAAGGTGGACACCTCACTTTTGGGCAGCATGACTTTTCTGCAGGGGCTCCCCGTCGTTTTTTGCACCATGCTCGACTTGTGCGACACGAGGAGCGCCAGAACCGATGCATCTAATCCCTTGTGGAATCATTACAAGTGCAGTAATGACAAATGGATTGCCTTGTCTCATCTGTCTCCGGACAAATTCTGGCCTATTTTGTGCCGCTCAATGGGCCTTGAGGCGCTGGAAAATGACCCCCGCTTCGACAGCATGGACAACCGAACAAAGAACCACCAGAAATTGATCGAAATTCTAGACAAACATTTTCTCACAAAAAAACGGGGTGATTGGATAAAAATATTCAAAGAAAACGGTGTCATCTTTGCCCCCGTTAATAACATCAAAGATTTAACGGAAGATCCTCAAGTGATAGCCAATGACTATGTGACCGAATTCGAACATCCCGCCCTTGGGCCGATCAGGACGGTGGGCTTTCCCATCGGTCTGAGCAAAACCCCCATGTCCATCAGAAGGGAAGCCCCTGAGTTCGGCCAGCACACCGAGGAAATCCTGACCGAGGTCCTTGATTATAATTGGGAGGATGTTGGTGCACTCAGGGATGAGGAGGTGATATAGTGCCTGATCGAAGAGACCGTTCAGCCACGATTTTGGATTTTGGATTGCTGATTTTGGAGTTAAAAAGGAACTGATTATTACAAGTTGCCACGTGATTCTGGATTCTGGTTACTG
>JAFDJF010000247.1 GCA_019307645.1 Deltaproteobacteria bacterium | reverse complement strand
GTTCCGGGCAGCATCAGCTGCCCGCATGGCCAGATTGCGCACCTCATCGGCCACAACGGCAAATCCGGCACCCGCTTCTCCGGCCCGGGCCGCTTCCACGGCGGCATTCAATGCCAGGAGATTGGTCTGAAAGGCAATCTCATCAATGGTTTTGATAATTTTGCTGGTCTCTTCACTGGTTTTTGCGATTTCTTCAATGGCCCCAGCCATATCATTCATATGATTGTTGACTTTCTCGACGATTTGTTTCGTCTCAACCATCATAGCCCGGGCCTCAGTGGCGTGATTCGCGTTCTGTTTAGTCATATTGGACATCACTTCCAATGAAGAGGCCGTTTCCTCTATGGACGCCGCCTGTTCGGATGAAGATTCGGCCAGGGACTGACTGGCGTTGGCAACCTGATGAGCCGCAGATGAAATATGATTTGCGCCCTCCGTGAGCCCTTGAATAGCGTGTTGAATAGGTTTGGCGATGGAGTTGGCAAAAAACGAGGTAAAAGGCGTCACCAGCGCCAGACATGCAACTGCAATAACCAAGAGCCAAAACAGCATCTGGCGGACATTTTTTTTGAATTCCTCCTGGGAAAGAAGGATGCTCACTGTTCCCAGCTGCGTGCCATCTCCTGCCAGGGGGAACAGTCCTTCGATGAAAGGTTGCCCAGCCAAAGAAAAATTCCGTATCAGACCGCTTTTTTGATCCATTCCGGCTTCGCCGGCATTGGGCCTCACCGCCAGGGCTTCGCCGTCCAGTTTGGAATAGTGTTTCAGGTCCCCAACACTTAAATCAGATCCAAGAAAAAGATTGACGTGTGTGCCGGTATAATCGGATACCCGTTGGACAAAGGTCTCTCCCATCGGCACCGAAGCCAGGATTAGCCCGAACTGCCTCCCGGCTTCCCGCGAAGTATAACTCAGCGGCGCAGAAACGTTCAGCCAGAGTATGCCGTGTTCGACCTGTCTTGACATGACGGCGCTTGTCGGTATCGGCATGGGATGGTTGAGGGGAAATAAAAGGGGCTCACTGCCTACTGCAAAATCACGGTCCGCAGGTCGTTTTTTAGGCAGAGTTTTCGCTTCCATATATTGGGAACTTCCCGGTGGATGTGTGAAAAGGATACGCACCGTATCGCTCCAAACCCTTACAGCCGCCATCCATTTTCCATCTGCGGCATAAACCACTGCGCGAGTGATCCCCAGGGTCTGTGCCTGCTCACTTAAGGTACTGGCCAGATCTATGCCTGTGCGCTCAAGGCGATCTCCCATGGCAATCAAATCCTGTATAACTTCCGCCTGGTTGACCAGGGAATCCTGATGACCCAGGGTCTCGGTATTGACCAGAAGATCTGTCTCCATGTCTTTATATTGCCCGGCAACGACCTGCAGGGCCTGGTTAATCCGCTTATTCGCGCTGACATGGCTTTGCCGGTGAACCAGAATATAAACAATTAACACAGCCAAAAAAAGAGAAACAGTTACCGACAGAACTCCGTTTATGATCATTCGTGTCTTGATATGAAATTTCATACCGCCCCTCTCATTCTGATTTGTTAATAGAGTATATAGATAGGCCTTTTGACTTCCGTTATTATAGTATCGTCTTTTGATAAGAAAAACTTTAGGCAGGAGTAAAAAATGAGGTCTAGCGCTTTTGTTTCTCTCCTGAAAACCAGTCGATCAACTGCCGGGCAATGCTGATCCTGGGTGGAATGGCAGGCAGGCGGTCCGCGGAAAACCAGCCTGCATCGGCAATTTCAGTATTATCGATTCGTATTTCTCCAGCAGCATATTCGGCAGTGAATGCAACCATGAGAGAATCCGGGAAGGGCCACGGTTCACTGCCGAAATAACGGATATTTTTCACAGCAATGCCCACCTCTTCGAGGACTTCTCTTTTAACACACTCTTCCAGCGTTTCACCCGGTTCGACAAACCCGGCCAGGACGCTGTAAAGTTTAGCTGGAAACCGTTGTGAGTTGGCAAGCAGAATCTGATTATCCTTGACTACGGCAACGATGATCGCCGGAGAAAGCCTCGGGTAATTAATCAACCCGCATTGGGGGCAAATTTTGGCACGTTCATCCGTCTTGTTCTCGGTTAGATTCCCGCATTTTCCGCAATACCGGTGATTCCGACTCCATTGCACCAACTGGTTTGCCATCCCTGCCACCCGCATCACATCTTTTTCGAGCATCTGAAAAAGTGTCCAAAGGTTCATGAATTCAAAGGCATCCGAGATTTGTTCCGCATCCTCCAACTCTGCCACATAACAGGGGTGGTTATCCAGCGACCCGAGAAACTGCTGCTGTATTGGAATAAGGTTAAGGCCTTCTAAATCCGATGTGTTCGGAACAAAGCAGCTGTCTATTTCACGTCTCATCAGGAGGCGTTGACCACGAAATATAAACCATAATGCGGTTTCCAGCGCCCTGGATGGCGGTTTAAAATCTGATGTAAACAGCATTGTGCGATCTTTTTCCATCTTGGGTCTGCATTTTTCAACCCCTTTTTGCCATTTCAAGGATGTTCCCCTTCCCGCTCGATGACAACCCGCTTCACCAGTTTTTCAATCGTAAGTCCCTGTACCAGGATTGAAAACAGCACAACGCTATATGTAAGAGCCAAAATCACGTGTCGTTCCGGACAGGGCGGGATAGACAGCGCGAGTGCAACTGAGATGCCCCCGCGAAGACCGCCCCACGTCATGACCCTGACCGCGCCGGGAGTGAACGTTCTGAAAGGGCGAAGCAGTGCCATCGGAATTCCGATGGATATAAACCGGGCCATAAGCACAAAAGGGATAACGAGCAAACTCAGCAACAGATATTGTTTCGTAAAAGTAAGTATCAGTATCTCCATGCCAATCAGTAAAAACAACACTGCATTGAGGATTTCGTCAACAAGCTCCCAAAAGGTATCCAGTTGATGGCGCGTTTCATCCGACATGGCAAGCAGGCGACCGTGGTTTCCGATCAACAGACCTGCTACAACGATGGCAATAGGACCGGAAAGATGCAGGGCATCCGCTAATGCATAGCCGCCTGTCACCAGGGCCAGCGTGATGAGCACTTCAACCTGGTAGTTGTCAACACTCTTGAGCATCCGGTAGACGAGGTATCCAAGTCCCAACCCTAACAGGGCGCCTCCAATTGTTTCCTGAACAAACAGCAACCCGATGTGCCCGGCATTGAGCTCATGTGTCCCGGTAGCAATCTCCAGGATGACGAGAAATACAACCACGCCAACTCCGTCATTAAAAAGGGATTCCCCTGCGATTTTCATTTTAAGACTTTTTGGGACACGAACGGTTTTCAGGATGCCGAGTACTGCAATCGGGTCAGTGGGTGAGATAAGGGCCCCAAACAGCAGACAGTAGCTATACGAAATCTCAAGTCCGAACTGTATTAAAAGCCACCACGTCAGTGTCCCAACGAGGAACGACGACATAATCGTCCCGAACGTCGCCAGGGAACCGATACTCCATTTGCGTTCGACCAGATCATTGATATTGATATGAAGCGCACCGGCGAACAAGAGAAAGCTAAGCATCCCGTGGAGCAGTGTCTTGTCAAATTGAATACTGCCCAGCAACATCTCTGCATGCTGTTTCAGACCGAATCCAAAGGAGCCCAGAAAATTCAGCAGAAGAGATAGCGACAAAGCAATGAGCATTACGCCAATGGTGACCGGCAGGCCGATATAACGGTGATTGATATAGCTGAATAAGGCTGTCAGAGTGATCAAAATTGCAACAATGTTAAAAAGGTCCATATTACACTTTGTAATCCTTTTTATAGAAAAAAAGTCCGATTAAAAGGGCACAACCTGCAACGAAAAAAATGGACCTGAATCCCGCCCATTCACCAACGTGACCGAGAATAATGAACCCGGCAAAGGACCCTGCGTCAATCCCCCCTGTGAAGATACCGGTGATTTTCCCTCGGATATGAGCTGGCTCATCACGTACGGCCATGGCGTTCAGGCTGGGAAAAAGAAATCCGTGACCACAGCCGGACATCAGACCGGAGAGGACAAGGATCGGATTCCCTCCCAGAAAAATTAACAGCAAAAGGCCCATCCCCGTTAGAACCAGGGCAGGTGGAATGATTTTATCTTCTCCAATCCTGTCCGCAAGCCTGCCTCCGAGAAGCCTTGTCAGGACCGCTGCCGAAGAATAGGATATGTAGTACAGAGAGATAAATGTGATGTGTTTTTCCTCGGCATAGGGAGAAACAAAACCTCCAAAGGCGGCCAGACCGACGCCAAATAAAAGGGCCAGCCAGAAGACCATGAGGGTCCGCCTTTTTTTCAGGACCCTGAAAAAAGAAGGGGAATCTTCCGGGGATATATCTGTATAGGATTCAGGGAGGGGAAGGTGCAGCAACAAGCCCGCGGTAGCCATTCCGGTCGAGACGAAAAAAAATACGGAAAAACCAAAGTCCTTGATGACTATCTCACCGATAATGGGACCTATCGCCATTCCGGCAAGTCCGGTTACCCCAAAGATCCCGATTCCCTCATTAAGTCGCGTCTCAGGGACGATGTCGGCAATATAGGTAAATACGGACGTGAAACAGATGGCCAGGGCCGCACCATGCAAAAACCTTACCATGAGAAGAGGGAGATAGAAGTGAGTCAGTTCCCCTCTAAACAGGAGGTATGTAAGGGGTAGGATGCTCATAATAAGACACCCGATGGTATAGCTCCTTTTCCGCCCTATGCGGTCAACCATCTCTGAGATCCAGGGGCGACAGAGGACAGAGGAAAGGGCGAATGCACCCATGATCATGCCTACATCTGCCGTGTTTCCCCCGTGTTCTGTAATAAAAAGAGGAAAGAGGAAAAAACAGCCAAAGCTGGAAACGGTAAAGAGATTGGCCAAGGCCATTCTGAGAAAAGGAGGGGAATAGAGTGCCGGCGCGTTTCTTTTTTGGGATTTTGGCAGGAGATGGGACATAAGATCCTTTAAAATATATCACTATCTTCTCTATAGTTCAAGAGAAGGCGGGAAAACGGCAGGGTAAATTGGTTCTCCATATAAAACCCTTTAAGCTCATGGCATTAAGTCAAATTCCGGTAACTTCTAAAAAGTCCGGGCGTGGCGGGGAATGTTTTGAACCGCAGAATA
>JAFDJF010000802.1 GCA_019307645.1 Deltaproteobacteria bacterium | reverse complement strand
CTCGGATATATCCATCCGTATACGGTTCACTTAAAAAAGAGGCATTCTGGTCTCCGGAAGTCAATAAAGCGGCTAAGAAGGGAATGCACCTGGCCATAAAAGAAAAAAATGCGCTCAGAAACACCCACATGACCCTTTCTTCTCTTCTTGCAGATGAAAAAGATTGGGCCGGCGCCATCTCCCACTATCAAACGGCATTGGCTCTTCAGTCAATGGACAACAATTCAGGCAACTTTTATCAATTAGGTCGACTTTATCTGGAAAACAAACAATTTGAAGAGGCTGAAGAAAGCTTTTTTAAGGGGCTTTCCAAAAGCCAGGCCAGGGAAAAAGATCTGGAAAATCTTTACCGGTTCTATAAAGTAAAGGGTTATTCAGAAGATCTATATCGGTTTTATCATCGAGTCAGCAAAAAATTTGCCCTTTCCGACCGAATCGATATTTTACTTGCCAGATCCATGATCGACTTGCACAAATATCATCAGGCCAAACAGACCCTGATGGATCTTAATCAAAAGGAGCCATCGGCAGAGGCTTATTACTGGTTGGCCCGTATTGCTGAAATAGAAAAGGATTGGGACAGCATGGAGCTTGCCATTCAGAAAGCCACGGTACTTGATCCTAAAAACAGTCGCTACCACTTAATATTCTCTCAAATCCTCAAACGGATAAACAAGCTGGAAAGGGCTGAAAAGGCAGCCGGTATGGCCATAAAACACTCGGCAAAACCCTCTCCCGGGCTCTTCAACCACAGGGCATGGATCAGATGGAGTCGCAACGATTTTCCCGGAGCTGCCAAAGACTGGATAGCGGCCATCCAGCTCAAACCCGACAATGCTTACTTTTATGTCCGAACAGCCGAGGCTTATATCAAATCAGACAAATGGTCCCATGCCATGGATTATTATCAAAAAGCCATAAACATCGACCCAAAAAACGCAAGTTACCGAAAAAGATATGATGAATTGAAAGCAGTACATAAGGAGGGGTAACGCTCACTAATACTCTCAAACAGTGACACTTCCTACGTCTGATCACCATCGAGGCTCTTTGATGCTTTGCCTGAAATTTGACAAAGTAGAAATAGCTATGGCCAATAATTTCTGAAGGTAAAATATGCATGTTTTTATTGCTTATTAAATCCTCTGTTATTATTATCGTAAGTATAAAAACATTATAAAAGGTTAGATGAAATGAAAGAAAAAGATATGCCGATAGCCAACCCTTTGCTGGTATTGAGGGAGGAGTTTGACGACTGGGCCATTCTCTTTGATCCTGATACGGGTGACGGCTTTGGCCTAAATCCGGTAAGTGTCTACATCTGGAAATGCCTTGACGGCAAACACGCGACACAGGACATCCTCAAGAAACTGCAAGAAAACTGTGAAGATGTGCCTGAGAATGCCGAACAGGAGATCAAGGATTTTGTTAAGGAGCTTGTAGAAAAGGGATATGCCGGATACGAAGTTAAACCAGCACATTAGGATACTATTAGTTTGCAGGATTAACAGCGTAGACTGGATCATTATCTTGCTAACCCTGTTATTCTGTCAAAATTCTACAATGAAGATAATCCGAACCCCAAGATCCGTGGATCTGGATATAACCAACAGATGTAATCTGCGATGCAGATACTGTTACCATTTCTCCGGTCCGGGTGATGTGGATCAGGATTTGCCTAAATCAGAATGGCTCCGATTTTTCCAAGAATTGAATCGCTGTGCGGTAATGAATGTAACCCTTGCAGGAGGAGAGCCCTTTTTTCGTGAGGATCTGAAGGAACTGATAGCAGGTATTGTTGATAACAGGATGAGATTTTCGATCCTGAGCAACGGCACCCTCATTACCGACGAAATGGCCGCATTTTTGTTTTCAACCGGGCGCTGTGACGGTGTCCAGGTTTCCATTGACGGGTCGAAACCGGAGACACATGATGCCTGCCGGGGTAAAGGGAATTTTAACAGAGCAATAGCAGGAATCAAGTGTCTCCAGAAACATCATCTCCCTGTGCAGGTCCGCGTCACGATTCACAGACATAACGTTTCAGATCTTGAGGCAATTGCCATGCTCTTATTGGAGGAGATCGGTCTGTCGGGCTTTTCCACAAATGCCGCTTCTTACATGGGTCTTTGCAGGCAGAATGTCGAACAGATAGGTCTTTCCGCTGAAGATCGGACGCTTGCCATGGAAACACTTCTAAGACTCAACTCGAAATACGACAACCGCATAAGCGCTCAAGCTGGCCCACTTGCCGAGGCCGTCAGGTGGACCGAAATGGAACTTGCCAGGCAAAAAGGAAAGAAAAGAATATCAACGGGGGGCTTTCTTACGGCCTGCGGCTGCGTAATGAATAAAATTGCCGTACGTGCCGACGGCGCCATAGTACCTTGCACGATGCTTAGCCATATGGAAATTGGACAAATAAACAAAGATGATATTAAGGATATCTGGCAGAATCATCCTGAAATGAAAAAAATACGACAACGACGCAATATTCCTTTGAACGATTATGAATTCTGCAAAGGATGTGAATATATCAATTACTGCACGGGAAATTGTCCGGG
>JAFDJF010000246.1 GCA_019307645.1 Deltaproteobacteria bacterium | reverse complement strand
AGGGGTGCCATTTGATCCTGGTTTTTCCGGGAGACTCACATGCGGCACCGGGCCGGATGAAGAACCCGATTGTTTCCAGAATGCGGTAAGAGGATTACTCAAAAAAGGGCATTCTTTTTTTTCTGTCACGCATACGCAAAGGGAAGATAATTGAACGGTAAACATAGTGTGTCTGCCAGATAAAAAGGAAGACAAGGGGCACAAGCGCATCTTTGTTTGCTCCACAAAAGAAAGTGACAGCAAAAACCACAAGGCATGGAAACTCCATGATAAGCCAGCCGGGTAGTGATTTGATGGTAAACCTGTCAGACGCTTTTTTGAATCTGCCATAGGGATTTGTGTAAAACAGAGTACTGACAAATGTGAATGGCGACATAATAAAAATAAACCAGAGGAGACAGTTGTATGTTTTTTCAGCATCCATAGGTATATCTGATTATACCTTCACTCAATAAACTGGATTAACCGTTTATGGGTTCAGGGTCCCACATTTAACTCGCCTTCGTCCCGAAAAAATTGTGCGGTTTTTATTTTCTTTGTTTTTGAATCAAACTCAAACCTGCCAACTCCCGGATATCCATGTCCATTATAATCCGCATCAAAGGTGAAGGTAGTTATAAAACCTGCTGATAATATTTTTGATATGGAGATTTTTATGTCCAGGCTGTCTGCAAAGGAGTCCGGATTTAAAGTTGCGCCCATTTCCGGGAATTCAATGCCGGTGTTGTTTGGACAAAAGAGTGTTGATAACATTTCAGCGTTTCTTGAATTAGCAGCTGTCACAAAGTCCCGGACATAATCCTTTCCTTTTTGATGAATACCAAAAAAACCTTTTGAAAAACCCAAAGAGCCCATGATCCCCTGATACTTCATCATTCTGATACCGAGTTTTGTCATTGTTTGAAGCCCTGCCAGTCCGTGACTCATAACCTGCTTTATCATTGCAGGCAGTTCCCAGTGTGCCGACAAATGACAGATTTTGAGTTCGCCATCTTCATCATCCAGCTCATAGAAAAGATGCATTGGAACAGATACCGCAAGCGCTTTAGACATTATGATTTCTATTTTTAAATCCCTTATCACCGTGTTGCCGGCCACGATGTCCTGTTTGATATGAAACTTGATTTCGTTAGGTGCGATAAATGTATCATAAAACCTTTCCAAAGGGGTACTTTCCATTTCCCCGGCTTTCCGTTCCGTTTTCCCGGTACGATGGGGTGTGGAACCAACAGGATCTTCAACAATATTTTCTTTTGCAAATATTGAAAGCCATGCCCGCCTGTCATGTGTGCCAACAGCTTTCGGAGATGCCTCTACAACCCTAAGTAATTCTTCTCGTGGGAATCGATTTCTCATCATTTACACCTTACTCTATTTCTTCCCCTTCTGTTTGAATATTTTCGCAGCCAGCTCAATATCTTCAGGGCAAAATACAAAGAGACATTTTGCCTTTGGAGACGATACAGACCCGTAAACATAACTGATATTTATCCCCTCTTTACCGAATTTGGCTGTGATTCCTGCCAGGGTGCCCGGTCGATTGTCAAGCTCCACAGCAATCACCCTGTTAATCTCAAACAGGTAATCATTCATTGACAAAAGATCTACTGCCTTATCAGAGTCATCTACCAGCAGGCGGATAAGCGCAAACTGCGCCGAATCCTTTCGCATGGAATTGTAAGTCGCAGGAGAGGCAATCCGTTTCAGCGACTTCCCCCTTGCCTGGAATAATTCAGCCACATAACCTGAAGCGTCCTGTATCGTAAGCGCATCAATGTTGATGTTTTCATTTGAAAGAAGCGCAGACAGCTTGCCTAATTCACCGGGGACATTTTTCAAAAAAAGAGAGATTTCAGTTCTAACCATAATAAACTCCTGTGTTTTGAATGGCTCACTGGCCTCATAGATAGGTTTTGCGGTCGAATTTTTAACCCTAAGGGCTCGCGTAAAAATAACATTTTTACGCGAACCTTTAAAGACACTGATAAGCCCTGTTTCAAAGAAAGTCAAGCAATTCACACACTTTCGAAAAGAGAATCTCATCGGCCTCCCTCCGATCCGTCAAAGCGCTTAACTGGTATCAAACCCTGAAGCTAAACGAATTGTGGCTTGCAAACCTTTGAGATTTGAGATATTTTACAGAGGTAAAGGGTTCGCCTTGTCCAACGGGGAGATAGTGCATGAATCAAAAAGCATTTCAGGATTACTATCCGGATGACCAAAGCCATTGCTATGGATGTGGTCGTCTCAATGACCACGGACTGCACCTTAAGAGTTACTGGGACGGCGATGAAACGGTCGCCACCTTTCACCCCGGACCATACCACACGGCTATTCCCGGCTATGTTTACGGCGGACTAATTGCTTCGCTCATCGACTGCCATGGCACAGGGTCGGCTGCAGCGGCTGCTTATCGTGATGATGGGCGCGAGATGGGCACGGAGCCACCGTTTCGCTTTGTGACGGCATCGCTGCAGGTTCAGTATGTGCGCCCCACACCCCATGGCGTGCCCCTGGAGGTCCGTGGGAAAATAAAGGAAGTCACGGGGCGGAAGGTTGTTGTGAGCGCTACCGTGTCGGCAGATGGGGAGGTTTGCGCAAAAGGGGAAGTCGTTGCGGTTCAGATGCCGGAGCACATGATACCAGGCCTGTGAGAGAAATTGCCTACCAGGTTCAGAAAGAAATTCTGAAAGGATTTGGAAGATGAAAACACCCGTAATATTGTTGGTTGATGATGAAGATTCGATTATTGATTCTTTGAAAGGCAGCCTGGAAGATGAGCGCTATATTGTGCTCACGTCTTCAGATGGAATAAGGGCGATGGAGATAATTAAATCTCAGCCGGTTGATATGGTTTTCCTTGACATTTGGCTCCCTGAAATGGACGGCCTGACGACACTAAGGGCTATTAAGGATTTTAATTCCGCGATTGAAGTCGTCATGATGACGGGTCACGGGAGCGTCAACACGGCTGTACTGGCGATTAAAGACGGGGCATTTGATTTTCTGGAAAAACCTTTTTCCCTTGATTCTGCGATTGATCTCATAAACCAGGTCATAAAAAAACAGCAATCCACCACTAAAAATGCCAAGAAAGATGATACACTATCTGCAGAAGAAGGCAAACTGGCTCTGACCGGCAAAGATCAGAGCATTATCAAGATAAAAAATGTTATTCCGAAAGTAGCTCGCAGCGATGATGATATCCTTTTGGCAGGTCAGGTTGGATCAGGAAAGGAGTTTGTTTCCCGTCTTATACATGCGGCTTCAAAAAGAAAGTCTCAGCGTTTAAGAAAAATCAACTGTGCATTTTACACGCCTCAAAAACTGGAAGTCGCCCTGTTTGGTTCCCGGAAAGGAAAAGATCAAATATGCGGCAAAAAGAGCGTTATTTTTAATGCCAAAGACGGCACAATTTTCCTGGGTTCAGTGGATATTCTTCCATTGAAAATCCAGGAAAGGCTGGCGGCCGTTGTCGCAAACCCGGAACTGAAAGGTTCCAATGTGCGAATTATTGCCTCTTTGAGTAACAATATAGACAAACTGGTCAAAGACCAGAAACTGTATAAAGGTCTCATTGATTGTTTTCCCCGTGTGATAGAGATGCCTTCCCTTCAGAAGAGAAGGGAAGACATCCCGCTTCTTCTGAATATGTTCGTTGACTATTTTTGTAAAGATTATGGGTTCAGAGAAAAGCATATTGAAGATGATGCCCTTGAGATCCTGATCAATTATGATTGGCCGGGTAACGTAAAAGAGTTGAAAAATCTGGTTGAAAAAATGGTTGTCTCGGTTCCTACAAGAAATATTACCGCCCATGATATACCGCCTTCGATACGTGACGAAATGCAATACGGCATGGCCCGTTTTTATGAAAAGCATGAAAGCATGGAGGAGTCGGAGGCAGCATGGAGGAAGAATTATCTGCTTTATTTTCTTAGAAAGCACAATAAGAACCTTAAGAAAACAGCAGTGAAATTAAATATCAAGGAAGAGGTTCTGAAGAAATATATCCAGGAGTACGGCATCATACTGAAACAGGGAAAGGAGCCTAAGAAAAAGTTTCAAAGAACGCTGAAGAGAAGCATTGTCGTGGGTGGCACCGGACTCCATTCCGGGGATAAGACCGGCTTGATTCTTACGCCGTTGCCGCCTGGCAGTGGTGTTGTTTTCAGCAACATTTCCAGTGGTGAAACAATACCGGCAAATATAGATTTTGTCGCGTCAACAAATTTTGCAACATGCCTTAAGAATGAACAAACGAAGGCTTTTACGGTAGAACATCTTCTTGCAACGCTTCATGCCTATGGAATATCAAACCTCATGATAAAAATTAACAATGAGGTCCCTATTATGGACGGGTCTGCCCTTGACTTCTGTCAGCTTGTTGAGGATGCAGGGATTGAAGATCAGGATGAATTGCTGGATGAGTTTGTTATTGAAGAGAAATATGTCTATGGTAAAGTCAAAAAAAAGCGCAAGTTTATTACCATTGAACCTGCAGACAAACTGATAATCCATTATATACTGCAGTATCCAAAACCGGTCGGACTTCAGGAATACACCTTTACACTGGATAGCGCAGAGGCGTTTAAAAAGGAGATCGCTCCGGCAAGGACTTTCGGGTTTGTAAAGGATATTGAGGCCCTTGAAGAAATGGGGTTGGCCAGTGGCGGTCGTCTGAGTAACTTTATTTTGATAGACGATGAAAAAATTATCAATACGGATCTCCGGTTTCCTGATGAATTTGTCAGGCATAAAATCCTTGACATGCTGGGGGACCTGTATCTGCTGGGTCACCCACTGATCGGTAAGATCACGGCAAATATGACAGGTCACAGTGAGAACACAGAATTCGTTCGCATGCTTCGCAATCAACGGCAGCTGTAGCTAGCAAAGAATTTATTCTAAAGACAATGGCAAAAACTTAAAGATTTTTTAAATTGCACCATTAGACTTTACTTCCATGTAAAGAGAAATTGAACAGTCGATTCCTTCGTCATTCGGAATTCATGTATTCGATATTCGATTGTTCAAATTTTCGCGCATGAAAAGAATTTCTGATGCTAAATCATACAAACAGTCCTTAAGTTTTTGCCATTGACCCTAAAGAACCTTGACCACATCAAGCCATCCCGGACGATCGGTGGCGACCTCTTCGATGGCGTTCGATGATCCGAGCACCTTCACCAGTCCGTTTTCCCTTACTTGCTCAAGCACTTGGGCAAATGCCTTGAAATCAGACGCTTTAGTGCCCAATACTTCATCCCTCATCTGCTGGCGCTCCTCTTCCTTATCTCCTATAAGATAATGCACCATGGATGCATATCCCTTGGCATCCGGGAGCATATGGGCATCCAGGTCTCCAATGGTGCCGATGATGCTTTTGGTCAGCTCTTCTTTATTAAGATCTGTTTCAAAGAGGAATCGGGCTGTGTTGTCAAAGGACTCAAGCGTCTTTATGAGGTTTGGGTCCCGGTATGAAACAAAGGTAAGGGCGCCTGAAATACGGTCAAAAAGACAGAAGGCCCCGTAGGCCCCCCCCTGGACACGTACTTGATCCCAAAGCCAGGCATTGCGCAGATAACGGGTGATAACCATTGAAGATGCGTGGAACCTGTATCCCAGTTTGTAGAGATCCGCACCTTTGCCGACATAATTTACAAGGGAGGGGATGGTCATGCCTTCAAAAAGAGCTGTGGGTTTGGGCGACCAGCCTTTCTCCTTAACCTGTGCTTCGGGTAAGGCGCTCAAAAGGGCGTCTACATGAGGTTCGAATCCGGCCCAGTTCTGCTCGTCCATGGTGATATTTAAAATGAGGCCGTTTCGGTTTACGAGAATTTGCCGCATCTCCTCAAGAACCGCGAGTACCTCGGGCCAGTTTTCATCAACGGTGTGGACGAGTTTTCTGAGAAAGAAGAGATAGCTTATCCCGCGCATCTGTTCCGCAACCCAATGGGACTCCCCAAAGTGGGCCCTTAGGCGCAGATTGACGACATCGTGACCACTGGGGACTATTTTCTGCTCCGCTCTGGCTTTGGCCTCAAGTACCATCTGGCGGAACCTTTCCCGGTTGTCCAGTCTAACGTCAAGGAGTATATCGCGAAAAATATCAGTCAAGTCCTCTGTCTGGGAAAACATCGCCTTCCCGTGCAGGAACAGCCAGGCAGTACTTTTGTCGGATCTTTTTGTGGCAGAGATTAATGATTGAGGGCTGATACCCCCTGTTTTTCGGCTTATACGCTGCATGAGAGAGACAAAGTCCTCCTTGTGGGTTCCCATCTCAACAAAGCTCCTGCCGAACAGCGGCACATAAGGGAGGTATTTATCCGGCAGGGTCCGTAGATTGAGACCCAGATCAAAATAGACAATGCCATTGGTGAA
>JAFDJF010000245.1 GCA_019307645.1 Deltaproteobacteria bacterium | reverse complement strand
AGAAAAAAAGGCTATATCAGGGGATCCCTGGGCAGGAGTTCGTTGCCAGGCTGGTGGAAAGAAGGGAAAAGAGGGACTTCCCCAAGCCTACTCTCGATTTTTTTGATGAGCTGTTGGCTTTTTCTCCGAGTCTCAAAGATCAACTGGATTTTGAAAAAGCGTTCTCAGAAAGGGATCTCCCGAAGCTGGACGTAAATCCGGTAAAAGACGTTGTTGAGCTGACGCCATATATAAAGATCGTTGAAGACAATAAAGGTGACAAGTATGCGGTCTGCAGTCAGTGCGGTCATGTGTACTGCAAGGCGGATGAAAACTTCAAGCTGTATGCCCTGATCAGTGACCGTGATGCGCGGGAGATTCACAAGAAACATCAGGCATCGGATCCCGACTGGATGATATACCGGGAATTTTACTGTCCGGGTTGCGGAGCCATGGTTGAGGTGGAGGGAACACCCTCATGCTGTCCCATCCTGCATAATGTTGAGCTACACATTTAAAAGACAAAAAGGTCTGTTGATTTTGAGGCGTCAGGCTGTTTTTTTGGCCCCCCGTTACGGGGGCTGAGGCACATAAGCCCTAAGGGAGGTTGAAATGGAGGAAAAGAAGTTTTGGAACGAAGAGATGGAGACGAAATCCATTGATGAGATCAGGGATATCCAGTTTAAAAAGCTGCAGAAGCAGATTGAATATGTCTACAGCAGCTCTCCGAACTACTATAAAAATAAATTTGATGAGGCCGGTGTGCAGCCCGGCGATGTCAAGACCTGGGATGATTTCTATAACCTGCCGTCTATGGGCAGTAAGGAAATGGAAAGACAGGCCCAGGAAGATTCACCGAAACTGGAAGGTCACCCCTGGGGGACATTTCTTTGCGCACCAAAGGAGAAGGTGGTGGGTGTAACATCAACCGGCGGGACGACGGGCACCCCGACATTTTCGTATCTTTTTACCGAGAAGGATCTTCGAGTCAATGACGAGATTTGGTGCCGGGTTTTTTGGAGAGCAGGTATACGACCGGGGGATGTGGTTGCCAACATTTTTGCCTTGAGCATGCATGCCGCAGGATGGCCGACCAATCATGCTCTTATGAGCCTGGGCGCCTGTCCCATTCCTATCGGGGCGGAGGCCGGGTCTGAAAGAATATTGCATATGCTGGACACAATAAAACCAAAGGCACTGGTGGGGACGGCTCCTTTGATGGAACATTTGATTGAACGGTCCCCAGGCATTCTGAATAAAGATGTGGGTAAATTGGGTGTCAAGCTCCTTCTGTGTGCCGGTGCGCCCGGTGCAGGGATCCCGAAGATAAGGAAAAAACTTGAACAAAGCTACGGCGCGAAGATATTTGATTCCATGGGTGGGGGCCAGGGGGTACATATGGTTTCATGTGATTCCGAAGAATATCACGGCCTGCATGTGATAACCAGTGATTATCATATCTGGGCCACAGACCTGGCCGATCAGGATGGAAATCATGTTCCCTTTGAAAATGGTGCCGTGGGACAGGGCGTGCATACAGCCCTTGAGAAAGAGGCGAAGCCCTTTTTCAGGTATCTCTATGGTGACATGATCCAGGTGATTACGGATGAATGCCCCGGATGCGGGTTCAAGGGGATCAGGATCAAGCTCGTGGGCAGGGCCGATCAGATGCTTATTGTAAATGGTATCAATGTTTATCCCTCCGCGGTAAAGGCTGTAATCAGCTCTTTTATTCCCAAGCTAACTGGAGAAATGAGGATCGTACTTGATGCACCGGGGCCGGCAGTCGATCCCCCCCTGAAAATGCGAATTGAGCATGGAGAAGGCCTTGGCGATGGCGAGATTGAAGGCCTCAAGACGGACCTTGAAAAGACAATAAAGGCTAAACTGGAGTTTCGGCCGGATATCGAAATGGTGCCCCCCAATACGTTTGAAAGGGCGGGTGGTGTTTCTGCCAAGGGCACTCTGCTTGAAAAAAGGTATGAGGAGAAGAGATAGCCGTAGAACCATGCACATTTTCTGTTTTGGGTTTTTGTTGTTTGGTTGCACGCCATTTTTGCAGTTATTAATGTAGATCTGCTTGTATGCGCAAAAGCGTAAAGAAGAATAGCAAAAGAGTTGGCAGTCTGATTTTTATATTTCTGCTGTTATTATGCGTGTTGCTCTATTTCACCCGCTATTTTCGATCATGCTGCTTCAGTAGCCCCAAATCTTAGTGCCCTGGTTGCTGAATAATTATTGCAGGTGATTTTATATTACGTCAAAATATTTAGTCAAGGGAGGTGCGAAAATGGATTATGAAACGATAATTTTAACAAAAAAGGACAAGGTCGCTTATGTCAAATTTAACACCCCGGAGAGTATGAATGCCATCAGTCTGAAATTTCTTGAAGAACTTGTGGATGCATTGCGCGTTATTGAAAAGGATAACTCCATTGGCGTAGTCGTTGCAGAAGGCGCTGGAGATGCCTTCTGTGTTGGCGGGGACATTTCGATTTTCAAGGATATCGACCTGAATACAGGAAGGGCGATGGCCGAAGAAGGCTTAAGGCTCGCTTCTGTTATGAGAGGGATGGGTCAGCCGATTATTGCCTCTGTACATGGGTTTTGCATGGGTTGGGGGCTTGAGTTTGTTACTTTCTGCGATCTTTGCATCGCGGCAGACAATGCCCTGTTTGAACAGCCTGAACTTAAGGTGGGCAGTACGCCGATGTTCGGCGCGACCCAGATGTTCCCCTTGCTGATGGGGGATAAAAGGGCCAGGGAGGCAATTTTTCTTTCAAAAAGGTTCACCTCTGATGAGGCCGAGAACTGGGGCCTGATCAATAAAGTGGTTCCTCTGTCAGAGTTGGAACAAGAGACTGAAAAATGGTGCAAAAGGATCCTGACCATGAGCCCTCAGTCCACGCGAACGGCCAAGATAGCCATGAATGCCTTGCCGGATCTGCTGGGAATAGCCTTAAGACATGCCGTGGCAATAATACCGCATATGTGGGCCAGCCCTGAAGGAAGTGAGGGCTTTAATGCATTTAAAGAAAAGAGAAAACCCGATTTTACCCGGTTCAGGGAAAGATGAAAGATACAATATGCTAACGAATGCGAGAGGAGACACAGTATGAAGACGAACACGCATGAGGTAGTGATTATTGGAGGAGGCCATAACGGCTTGACGGTGGCCGGGTATTTGGCAAAGGCAGGAGTTGATGTGTGTGTCCTGGAGGCGCTTCCGTTTGTAGGCGGTGGAGTCGTGTCCGTAGAGTCTGCCGCACCTGGTTTCAAAACAGACCCTTGCTCTGTATGGCATGGTCTTATCCAGGCAAATCCCCTGATTTTGAATGATGAACTTGGCTTGAAGTCAAAATTTGGATTAAAATATATTCGTCCTGAAAACCAGTATGGCGTCCTCTTCCCCGATGACAGCTATCTCATTCTGTACCGGGACATAGACAAGACATGTGAGTCCATCGCGAAATTCTCAGAGCACGATGCCCAGGCTTACAGGAAGTTCTATGACTGGTCCGAAAAACTCCTGGACATGCTTACTCAAGGCATGTTTAATCCTCCGGCTTCTTTCGGGGCCATGGTTTCTCTTCTCGATCAGAGTCCGGAAGGAAGGGATCTGTTACGATGTATGCTGATCAGCGCCGCGGAAATCTGTGACGACTGGTTTGAGACCCCTGAACTCAAAGCCACTTTGACCAAGTTTGTTGCGGAGGAACTTGTCTCTCCCAGGGCTAAAGGCACGGGCTTTGTCGTATTTGTCCTCATACCGCTTATGCACCGGTATGGAGGGGCCCTTCCCGAGGGCGGCTCAGGCGCGCTGAGTGAGGCCATGGTGAGATGTATACAGCACTACGGTGGGACTATCCGTACAAATGCTCCCGTTGAAAAGGTTATGGTAACTTCCGGCGAGGCCAGGGGTGTGATCTTGAAAGGCGGCGAACAGGTTATGTCCACCAGGGCCGTCATTTCAAATCTCAATGCCAAACAGATTCCGGCGCTCATTGGAAAGGAAAATACCCCCGAATCCTACGCAAAAGACCTGAAAAAACTACGGCTGTCCAGTCACAGGTCTATTTGTCAGGGATACGCCCTGCATGAGCCCCCGAATTTCACTGCAGGGCAGGAGGTTAACGAATCCTTTTTTGTGGAGTTTGCCACAAAACCTTACGATAAATTTTTGCGCCGTTTTGACGACATGGAATACGGCTACATGTCCGTGGACATGCCGGTGATATCTTGTCAGACACGCTTTGACCCCACCAGGGCTCCCCAAGGAAAGCATGCCCTTTATCTGTTCCATTATACCCCTTATGATCTGGCGGAAGGTGGCGCTCATAAATGGGACGAGAAAAGGGAAGAAATCGCGGATGCCATTTTGGGTACGCTCCGGAAACAAACCACCAACATGGGAAGCGACAACAT
This sequence comes from Deltaproteobacteria bacterium, assembly GCA_019307645.1. The sequence continues at coordinate 744 of JAFDJF010000245.1, read as the reverse complement.
AATAGGCAGGATGATTGAAACTCCGCTGGACCTGGAGCGACGCAATCCTGCCATGATAGGCGGAGACTATAGTCATCTGGGAATGCACCTCAGTCAACTCATGGGCAATCGCTATCTTCCCGGCTGGAGTTATAAGACCCCGGTCGAAAAATTCTGGATGTGCGGGCCAAGCTGTCACCCGGGTGTGGGTGTAAACGGAGGCGGAAGAGCGGCCGTACAGCCTGTGATGGAAGAGCTGGGTATTGATTTTGAGAGCGTAATCGGTCGATAGCTGAGCGGAGGGGAGGCTGCGCAGCGAATGCATCTTATAATACTTCGCTCCAACACATCTTTTTTCGGTTTTATTACTTCTAATTAACCATTGAGAAAAGGAGGGTTTCAAACATGAGCAAAGAAATCAGTTTGGCATCAAGAATGGCCGTTGTTCTGTTGATCTTGGCGATCGTGCAGGGAGCCGGCTTACATCTTACTTTTGCCGCCAACTACCCCGGCAAATGGTATGGCTGGTATTCTTCTTCTTATGTCAAAGAAAAAGATTTGACAGGTCATGCAACAGGTAATGCTTTTCAGGATCAGAAGGTGATTTCCGCTTGGGGATACAAGGCCAGACCTGTTGAAGAAATCAAGGAACTTCTTCCGGAACCTTTTTTTCAAATGATAAAGCATCCTGAAACATGGGGGGGGATCAGGATAAATGAAACCGCATACATTCCTATGGACAAATGGCCGGGCGAGATTATCAAA
>JAFDJF010000244.1 GCA_019307645.1 Deltaproteobacteria bacterium | reverse complement strand
GGCCAAAAGCGGTGATCGAACAATAAATAATCCCTGGATTTATTTTTCTTATGGTTTCGTAATCGACCCCGAGGCGTTTTACAACGCCCGGCCTGAACTCTTCCACAATGACATCCGCTTCTTTGGCCAGTTGATAGAAAATCTTCCGGGCTTCTTCTGTTTTTAGATTGAGAACCAGGCTTCTCTTATTTCGGGCCGCAGCATTCACTACGCTTTGATCTTCCTCGTCTTCGGCGATGCCGGGCAGGAATGCTTCTCCTGCCCGACCCCCACCCGCCTCTACCTTGATTATTTCCGCACCCATGTCCCCCAGGAGCATTGTGCAATAAGGACCTGAAGCCAACTTGGTGAGATCGAGCACCATGAGCCCTTCCAGTGCCGTTTCTTTCATGACGCTACTCCATTCTTGCCTATTGTATATCCTTTGCAGTCACCATAAAAAGGCTTTCAAATACCCTGTCAGACAGGCTCAACGTGGAAGTCCTCTATTCGGCCCTCACGTCTGTCTTTGAAAACAGCCCTGACTTGCATACCCACCGCTAACTCTTGCACTGTTTTTCTCGGATCGGAAAGATCCACCCCTCTAAGGATTTGCGGGATGGACGTGGAAGCTTCTCCGAACTTGACCAGGCAAATCACGTATGGCGTTTCAGGCATGCCGGGAAAATAATAATCTTCGGTGACAAGGGTGAAGGCCTCCAATGTCCCCTCGGGTTTGAGTTCAACCCAATTTTTCTTTAAAGAGACAAAGCATCGTTCACAAAAAGAGCGCGGCGGAAAAAGCACTCGACCACACTCGGGGCACCGCGTTGCCAGAAGGCGTGCATTGTCCCGCAACTCCACAAAAAACCTGCTTCCGGTCTCCCCGATATCATAATTATAAGGGACTTCCCATTTTGCAGGCACTTCGATGGTATCAACCGCTTCTATCATTTCCTTTTTCCCCCTGCCGCATCATTTAAATTGGCTCCATATGAAAGTCACTTAGTCTGCCTTCTCTCTTTTCGTTGAACACCACTTTAACCGGCATCCCCACTTGAATTTCCTTTCTGGCTTTTTCCACGTCAGATAAATCCACTCCTTCCAGGAATTGAGGGATATTTGTTGTTGCGCCGTTAATATTGAAATACCCCACAATGAACGGCGGTTCCCGTTCTCCCGGAAAAGGAAGCGTAATAATGGCATAAGATACTAAAGTTCCTTTCGGCTCCAGCTCTACCCAGTTGTCCCTGCACGATACGAAACACCGTTCACAATATGCTTTGGGTGGTAAAAGCACACGCCCGCAATCCGGACATTTTGTTGCCAGTATGCGGGCCTCGTCTCTTAATGCGGTGATATACTTGCTTCCGACCTTGCCCGCAGCATACAGCCAGGGAAGATCCCACTTGCCCGGCATTTCCAGAAGCTCCTGCTGCATTTCTTTTTTCCCCTGCATTTTTTGACTCCTAGAGCGGTTTTTTTGATAAGACCATGCAATTGGTAAATGTCGCTGATCCGGGACCAGGCGATCCTCCCAGTCCCTGGGCCAGGGCCACTTTGACATCCGGGACCTGACGCTTTTCTGCCTTTCCCATCACCTGGAGTGCGGTTTCCGCCACCCTGACCAGGGCTGTGGCGCCAATGGGATTAGCGCAAAGCACGCCGCCGGAAGGGTTAAAGGGAACCTCCCCTGTCATTTCTCCAAAGCCTTCTTCTACCAGCTTTATTGCATCTGTCATGGTTTCTGCGAAGCCCATCTCCACGTAATTACTAATTTCTGCAGTGGAAAAGGGGGAATAACTTTCAACCACATCTATCTGCTTTTTCGGGTTATCAATACCTGCCATTTTGTATGCCCGTTCAAATGCGAGCTGCCCTATACCGCCCGTATCAGCGGAGACTTCTCCCTGGCTGGAAACAAGGCTCGTTGCCCCGGTTCCAATGACCCAGGCAGGCGTGGGGGTGATCTTTGTTGCTTCTTCCCCGGCAGCGAAGATAACCGCACAAGCCCCGTCCGAGCTGGGGCAGCAGTCAAATAGTTTAATGGGCCAGATCAGGGTCATGGAATCAAGTACATCATCAATGTCAACTTGTTTGCGTACATGAGCGTAAGGATTGTTCAGGGCATTAAGATGATCCTTGACCGAGATCTTTGCCATATGCCTTTCACTCAAGCCATAACCTTCCATGAGGGCGGCGGTTGCCATGGCAACGGTCGTAATAAGGTTTAGGGATAGGCCTGTCGCAAAAACAGGATCCCAGATAAGCCCCAATATTTTTTGCGCATTGGGTGTCTGCCCCACCCTTTGGGAAGCCACGACCAGAACTTTGTCAAACTGACCGCTCGAAACGTGGGTTACTCCGGCAAGGGCCGCAGACCCTCCGGTTGCCCCGCCAGTATTGATCCGCATAAACGGCTTGTTCAGGGCTCCCACACCATCGGCGGCCCACTTATCAGGACAATTGACCCCCTCAAATGCCTCGGGCGCAGTGCCGAAGACCACCGCATCGATATCTTCTATGGTCAGTTCCGCGTCCTCAAGCGCTTTCTTTGCCGCTTCATGAACCAACTCGGGCATCGAAACGTCTTTCCGTCTTTTCGTATAGGGTGTTTGCCCTGTGCCCACAATTGCTACTCTACGACCCATGGCACCTCCTTTTCTATTTGCCTAGGATTAGCACACAATTGGTCTGTCCGCACATGCCGCTTGCTCCGTGTGCCAGGGCGTTTTCAACCCCGGGCACCTGATGCCCTTCTGCGCCGCCCGTAACCTGCATGGCTGCCTCTGCCACCCTGATTAACCCAACGGCTGTATACGGGTGTGAAGACAAAGCGCCTCCTGAGGGGTTAACAGGCAGCGTCCCTTCCATGGAAGTCATTTCTTGGTCAATCAGCATTCCGGCCTCTCCTTGTCTGCAGAATCCAAGCGCTTCATATGCCATCAACTCGTGGAACGATGTCAGATCGTGGACCTCTGCCACGTCAAGTTGCTCCAGCGGATCCTCGATGCCGGCCATCCGGTATGCCGTCTGTGCTGCTGTGGCAAGCGATGAAAGCTCACCCAACTCTTTGTCCCCTAAGTAGTAAGTATCATTTGCCCAGCCGGCTCCCTTTATCCAAGCCACATTATTGTCACTCCGCTGAACATTCTCCTCCGTTGTCAGTACCATCGCACAGGCGCCGTCTGTGGCAGGCGGCAAGTCAAGTTCTTTTAGAGGCCATGCCAATAACTTTGATGTTAGAACATCATCAAGGCCAACGCTTTCTTTCAAGTGCGCCAGAGGGTTATTCAGGGCATTTGAGCGATTTTTTACCGTGACTTTTGCTGCCTGGGCCTCGGTTACTTCCGATCGAGACATGAACCTCATGGCCTGAAGCGCATGGGCTGTTACATAATTAAAGCCCAAAGGCCGGTAGAGCATCGGATCAAAGTTAAGACTGGTGATGGCATCAAAATCACCTTCTGAAAGTTTGCTCCAGCTCACGACCAGAGACGTATTGAATTCACCGGACAGAAGTCGCATCCAGGCCAGAGCAACCGCAAATGCCCCATCGTCACCAAGTCTGATTTCATCTTTTAGGTGGCAGCCGGCAGGGGGAGCCGTCAGCATGCTGGTGATACTCCTGCCGTCTATTAAATCATGCGCTGCCAATACGACGCTGTCGATATCCTTTATCGTAAGCCGGGCATCTTCAAGGGCGCCGCTTGTTACTTCAAAGATCATTTCGGCAAGTTCAGTATCGCGCTTCGCCGACTCATGCCTTGTTTGGTTTATTCCAATTATACCGACCTTTTTTTTCATGGTTCCTCCTGATCCGAGCTTTGCCTGCCGCAACCGTTCACGGGTTCAGAAGTCTCCCCTCGATACGATCGGGGGGAAACCTTTAAACCTGTGAGCGCCTACTCCTACTCAAATATCTTCTTATAGACCCCTTCTCTCTCAGCCGCCTTTTTCATCTCTTCAGGAACTGAATGGAAGAGCCCTTTGGAAACCTCGGTTTCAATCTCCATGCCGGTGTTGAGATCTGTTCTCATCCCTGTGTTAATCAGGAATTTTGCCATTTTGAGGGCAGATCGCGACCTCAGGGCAAGCGTGCCTGCCATTTTTTTGGCTTCGTCCATAACCGATGCAGCAGGCACAATTTTGTTGACCAGCCCAATTCTGTATGCCTCTTGGGCATCGATCGGCTCTCCCATAAAATGCAACTCCTTTGCCTTTCCCATGCCAATAAGCCGTGGCAATCTTTGTGTTGCACCCCCGATCGCGAGTGCGCCAAATTGTATTTCCGGTAGCCCAAAGGTCGCATCCTCTGCCGCTATTCTGAGATCGCAGGAAATGGCCATTTCTAAACCACCAGCCAGACAATGGCCATTTATGGCAGCAATTACCGGCATGTCAGCGTTTTCGATCAGTTTATAAAATTTTCTTATTTCATCGAGCAGATTTTCAGATGGCTCCTTTAAATCCATACCGGAGCAAAAGAACTTTTCTCCGCCGCTGATTATGACCGCCTTGATTGTCTCATCATCCCTGATTTTTTCCAATACATCCGTCATTTCTCTTACAAGTGCAGGGCTCAATGCATTCCGACGTTCTGGACGGTTCATGGTAATAATGCCGGCGCCGTCCTCATTTTCATACAATATCGTATCATACGCCATTATTTAAAGACCTCCTCATTCAATGTACTTAAATCGAGATGACAAAAATAGTGTTCATTTCGGATCAATCTTAAAGGAACGCTGACAGAAAACAAGGCTTATTTATTACTTGAGAACTACTTGGAAAGAGCCAGTATCAGAGAAGCTGTGAGAGGTTGCGATAAAATTTGTTCTTAACATACTATTTGAAATTTATGAAGAAATCTGTTGAATCAGAAGAGGATGTCCTCATCTCCGGTTCGACAAGTTCTGCGTAAAAGACAAGCTCGGACGTAAAGGCAGAAATCCTGCCTCAGGGGAAGATCTATATTTGGAAGCCACGAAGGTGGTATCATTTCAGTGTTCCGAGCAGTTGAAGGATAGTTTGAATGGGCGAGATTGAATGGATCTGTCCGATTAAATGGCATTCATCCTGTGAATTTGATGCTGGAATACGTCAGACATATCAAAGGTTTTTGAGGTGGATGATATTCTGAGGATTCGGGAGGATATCTTCATCGTTTT